>DAOVLS010000017.1 GCA_030631125.1 Planctomycetales bacterium | reverse complement strand
CGGGCAACAGGCAGGTTCGCGCCGCACTGGCGCTGTCGCTTCAGAACATGGGATTGATGGACCGCGTAGCGGCCACCTGGCGAAGCCTCAAGCAAATGCACACCGTCAGTCAATCATCAGACGCCTGACGGGATGACGCCAGGATGATGGTCCATGGCAGCGGGGACCGGACGTCCTGTATGTCGGCAAATCGCTCCACCCAGCGAATGAAGCCGCGTTTGCTCCAGTGTTGAATATGTCCCGGTGTGTCGCCGAAGGTTCGCCAGTAGGCGCCTCGCGTTACGTTCAAAACCCGCCATATCGGCTCACGAGGAACGCTGATGACCACCCATCGCCTGCTTACGCGCAGCAACTCGCGCAGACCCTTTTCCGGGTCGTCCAGATGCTCCAGGACTTCCGAACAAAGCACCGTCTCGAAGGAATTGTCCTCAAAGGGAATTTCGTAGATTGTGCCCTCCACCGGCGTCAGCGAAGGAGCGATCTTGGCCATGCGGGCGAAGCAGGCGGGGTTAATCTCCAGCGCCGTAACGCCGCGGGTTGTTATATCAGGTGAGAGGAACTGGTATGCGTCGCCCTCACCCGCGCCGACGTCCAGCAGTTGTCCCTGTGTGTTACTAAGCAACTCATCAAGCGACTTGAAGAAGTTCCGTACCAGTAACTGCGAGACCGGCTCGCGTATGGCGTATTTGTCCTGAAGGGGTTTGTCCCTTTCCAGCGGGCCATAGGTCTCCATGGGACTTTCAACGACCGTCGGAGTCGGTTTTTTCAGCCTTCGCTTGCGCCGGAGGCGGAATACGCCGTCGGTAGCGAGGGACTTGTGATGAGCGAGACGACTGAACAGATCCAGCATCCAATCGGTCAGGTTAATACACTCATCCAGCATCACCTGACGCTTTTGTGCCCACTGCTGCTTCAAGTCGCCCTGGGCAAGCCAGGCGTCTATCTGCTCAAAAACCTTGTCGAAATTTTCAGGCCTGATGCCGACAGTGAGTCCGTAACGGTGCTCCAACTCTTCAAGGACAGACAACCGACCCACAAAGGTATTGCATCGAAGGGCAGGCGTCCCAAGCACCGCCGCTTCAATGGTCATGGTCTGACTGTCGCCTATGACCATTTCGGCGAAGGCCATTACGTCGAGAATCCGATCCACCGGCGTCGGAAGGAGATATTGCCTGAGGTTGTCGGGGACCTCCATTTCGGCGCTGATGAAGACCTTGCCGTGCGGAAGGAGGTGCTGAACGACAGCCTTGGCCTGGGCGGGATTGACACCCTTCTGACCGATATCGTGATGGGCCGTCAACGCAACCAGACGGAGAACGAAGTATTTTTCATCAGGTCCGACGCCGAGCAGTTCACGCACGCCGGGATCAGGGCGATATAGATCAGGATGCAGATAGGCCAACTCGTGGTAACCCTGGTACGTCAGGTGCTTCGGGCCATAGGCCTCATGCTCCAACGCGCGAGGCGTTACGATATAATGGGATGCCGAATACGCCAGTTTGGCGAACATCGGAACCACGTTGGCGTCATCCTCGCTAAACACCACCGAGGTCGCCCCCGTCATGCGTGAAGCCGGACCTATCACGATGGAAGTGCCTATCATCAGGTCAACCGGTTTGACAAATCCGCTGAACGAGACCCGCCCCAGCACCTTCACCGCCTCTGTCGCCAGGGAAACCAATCGCCTCCGCTTGCGGCGAACGAAGACGTGAGGCCAACCGGACGCTGCAAGCAAATCAGGCAGACAGTCCTTCTGGCGGGCAATTATCAAAACGCGATGCCCGTCCGCCTTCAACGCGCTTATGACATTCTTGAACAGATGAAAGTGCGCCGGATGACCTAAATCGAAAAGAAACCTCATTACTCGCGCTCCGATAAATTTTCAGAAAAAATCATCGAGAGAAGATTGTCCCTGTTTATCCTTCGCTTCTCAAGTCCTTTGGCGCTCGGGCGAAAAAACTGTATGATGTGCCGCCATGCAGGGCATCAACATAATTACCGTCGTCGGCGCAAGACCCCAGTTTATCAAGGCCGCCGCGGTCAGCAGGGCCATCGCCGCATTCAACCGGACGGACCCGGCGGTACGCCTGAACGAACGCATCGTCCACACCGGGCAGCACTATGACGAGAACATGTCGAAGGTATTCTTCGACCAACTCCACATCCCTCGCCCGGCGGTGAACCTTCAGGTCGGTTCGGGACCCCATGGCCGGCAAACCGGAGCGATGCTGGAAAAACTGGAAGATGTCATGCTGACGACCAGGCCTGATTGGATGCTGATTTACGGCGACACAAACTCCACTCTGGCCGGCGCTCTGGCGGCTGCAAAACTTCACATCCCAGTCGCACACGTCGAAGCCGGTCTGCGAAGTTACAACCGCCGAATGCCCGAAGAAATTAACCGCATCGTCGCCGATTGCCTCTCGTCGCTGCTACTGTGCCCGACCGCCACAGCCGTCGATAACCTCGCCAAAGAAGGCGTTACCGAAGGCGTCCACAACGTCGGCGACGTGATGTACGACTCGGTCCTGTTCAACGCCGACCTCGCCCGAAAAAAAAGCGGCATAATGCAGAAACTGAAACTTCAACCGCAGTCGTATTACCTCGCCACAATCCACCGGGCTGAAAACACCGACAATCCCGACCGCATGGACAGTGTCGGCAAAGCCTTCCGGCAGATTGACATGCCGATTATCCTGCCGATGCACCCGCGCACACGGAAAACGCTGGGTGCCGCTTGCGCCGAAATCGCCCCGAATGTCCGCATTATCGAACCGGTCGCCTACCTGGACATGCTGACCCTGGAAAAGAACGCACGGATTATCCTGACCGATTCCGGCGGCGTGCAGAAGGAGGCGTACTGGTTCGGTCGGCCCTGCATCACGCTGCGCGACGAGACGGAGTGGGTCGAACTGGTCCAGGCCGGGTGCAACCGCATCGTCGGCGCGGAGGCCCGCGCGATCATCGCGGCAGTGAAGGATTTTGAATCGGCGGCGGCGAATCTACCGGCCGACCGTTCCACCGACCTTTACGGCGACGGACGCTGCGCCGAAAAAATCGTCGCACTACTGAGTGGATAATATCGTGTCTATGAAAAATGCGGCAACTGTGATGCTTCTTTTGCTGCTGGTCGGTGGGTGCGAGACGGTTCGTTCCTGGCGTACCAAGGACCGGCCCGAGCCGAAGGACAAAGAGCAGTTCTACCTCCAGCCTCTGCCGGTCCAGCAGAAGCAGGCGTACGCCGAGACGGTAACGGGGCGGTTCGTCTCGCTTGCGGATTTTGAGGATTCTCCCATCCTCGGCAGGGGGTTCGGCCAGTTGGAGCATTTTTCCGTTTCCCCGCCCGGTGGGGGAAAACGCAAGTTTGTGGTCAACGTTACCCGTACCGGCGCAGGCGCGATGGAGGTCGAACTGTCGCCCAAATCCACACTTCTGTATCACCTGCCGGGCGTGCACGATTTTTCGGACTACACGCTTTTACTGCTGGCGATCCACAGCCGGGGAATCCGGGACGACCTGACGGTCCGCATTTCGACCGACCGTGCCGGGTGGGAGTCGCTTCCGGTGCTGCTTCGGGAAGGATGGAACAACGTGCTGATAGACCTCGCTCGGCTCAAGGCGATGAAGGATTTTAAGGCCCGAGGCGTTCGTTCTATCGGGTTGCGGTTTTCGGCGGCGGAGCAGCCGGTGCGGATTAACATCGACGACATCATGCTGATAGACAACCGCCGGGAGATTCAGCCGGTGCCGAAGGGATTCAAACTTCTCAAGAGCGGGTTGGATTACGTCCTTCAGACGCCGCATCGCCGCAATCCGATCCGGATAAGCCAGTGCGACGACGGGCTTTGGCGGCTCGGAGCAGACCAGGCGGCGATGGAACTGGCACAAGGCGCTTTGGCCGGTAAGGGGGGCGAAGACCTGGCTGTGATGGGTCGTCGGCGTCTCGGCGAGGTGGAGATACTGGAGCATAACGCCGTTCGGGTCCGCCTGGCAAATACGTGGTATTTCCCCACCGAGGCGGGCGAGTGGCTGAGCCTGTCGGTCCGCCGGATTCGCTGGGAGTACACGTTCTATCGCGACGGGCGGTGGATAACCGACGTGCTTCTGAACAACGCCGGCGGGGAGGCGATCTCGGCTGTGAGGATTACCGCACCGGCAGAGGCTGTCTTTACCGACGGCGCCAGAGGCAGGGTCAGACAGGTTCGCCGCTTCGCCGGACTGGCGGGGCGGTGGGGTTTCCTGATTGCGCCCGAAACCGCCGTGAAAAAGACATATGAGGCGAATTTCGTCCGTCCGGGCCGGCTTGAGGTCGGTATCGGTCGGCTTGACGAATCCGAGGGCGTCGTCGGGGGGTTTGACCGGTCCCGGGGCTGCTATCGTCTGCAAGCCAGGGCAGGTCATTGCCGATTCAAACTCATCCCGCCGGCCGGAGGCGTAGCCGATGCGGTAATCCGCGTCGCGGGGCGGTGGAATTCGACCGTTTCGGTCAATTCCGAAGGCCTGGCCCTGCGGAACCTGGTGCGCCTGCCGGACGGATCGGTCCTGTTCCTCCTGCCGGGCCTGGTGGACAGACCAAGGCGGGTCGAAGTAACCGGCTCCGTGCCGCTGCTGGAGAACTGATGGATGCCTGCATGCACGATGCCCCTTGTATTCAGTCATCGTTGCACTTACGGTGCGAATTCGCCGTATTGTGTCCCCGGAATTCCAGAATTCCCCAGAATTCCCCGTAACGTCGAAGTGGACGACGCGGCGTTGGTCATGCCACAAAACCACGAAGCAGTACGGCACGCGGAAGGTAATGGTCGGGGCAGTTGCCCGATTAAACACAAGAGAAGGGGCGGTCCGGCCGATATTCCTATCAGGCCGCTATTTCTTCACCATAAATACCGTAAGGAACGGGTCATGTTCTTCTTGACAACGGAATGTCTATCTATGCTAATATCGCAGTTCCGGCCTGCCTGTCGGCAGACAGGTGTTTGGACGCCGGCGGTGTATCCGAATGGTCATGGACATGGCTACGCGGTATCGGTGTAGCCGTAACACGGCGAGGCGACAAAGATCGCTGTATGCGATTTGAAATGTAAGGAGCGCGGGTAATATGAGATTATCGATAATCGTTTTATTGTCGGTGGTTGCAGCGGGGTTTATGCCCGGCTGTTATGGACACCAACTCGGGTGGGAAAGCTGGTTCGACCCCAGCAAACCGGTCAGGTCGCCCGAGCAGGGCACGATCAGCCCGATCTTCACACAGGTCGGTCCGGGCGACCAGACCATGGAGATGGTTCCCAACGCGACCCTTCCAACGCCGGAAGACCTCCGATACGCCGAGGAAGATTACGTCATAGGCTCGACAGACGTGTTGAGGATATCCGTGCTGGACCTGCTTCAGGACGGGATGGAAACGGTAATGGAGAGGCGGGTCAGCCACAGCGGTCACGTCGATCTGCTGCTGACAGAGAGCGTCAAGGCGACGGGTCTGACCAAGAACCAACTGGCCGAGCGAATCAAGCAGGCCTACCAGCCTGATATTCTGAAAGACCCGAACGTATCGGTTATGGTGACGGTCCCTCGTCAGAACGTATTCAGCATCCTGGGCGCGGTCAGCCGTCCCGGCACCTACGGTATTCTGCGGAAGAATTTCACGCTTCTGGAGTGCTTGGCGCTGAGCGGGGACGTCAACCAGGTCAACATTCCGTATCTTTATATCTATCGTCCCACGAGGGAGTCGCCTCAGGCGTCGCCGTCGGAACCGATAAAACTTCCTCCTCTTCCGACCATTCCGACCTCTACGACCCATCCGGCGACTCTGCCGGCGGGCGGCGCCGCTGCGCCGGACGACAAAAAGCCTCCTTCGAAAGAGGCGCAATTGGACGAACTTGCCAAGGCCATCGCTTCGGGCGGTACGGTCGCCGCCGCCGCTGCACCGGCGACCGGTTCGACGGCGCCGTCCGACCTGAAACCTGCTGCCGTTACGCACAAATGGGTGTATGAAAACGGGCGGTGGATCAGCGTTCCCCATACGGCGACAGCCCCGGTGCAGAAGCCCAGGGCGGGCGAAGACGAAAAACCCGTCGAAGACAAGTTCGGATGGGATAAATATGACATGTCGAAGATGTCGCGGATTATCGCTATTGACCTGCCGCGACTCATGGCGGGCGACCCCAGCGTGAACATAATCATCCGCGACAAAGACATCGTCCACATCCCGACACTGGAGGTCGGGGAGTTCTATGTTATGGGTGAAGTGCTTCGCCCGGGCGTCTATAGCATGACGGGAAGGCGCGTAACGGTCAAGATGGCGGTAGCGGCTGCGGGCAACCTGGGTCCTCTGGCCTGGCCTAATAACTCAATCCTCATCCGGCGCATCGGACGCGACAAGGAACAGACTATTCCGCTGAAACTTCAGGACATCTTCCACGGCAGGGAGCCGGACGTTTTCCTTAAACCAAACGACGTAATCGCCGTAGGAAGTTACTGGGCGGCGACGCCCCTGGCCGTTTGGAGAAACGCGTTCCGGATGACCTACGGATTCGGATTTATCTACGACCGCAACTTCTCCGAGTATGATTTCGAAATACCGGGCATTATGCCGAATAAAGGTCTGAGATAAGCAGAGTGGTTCCGATTTTTCGGGCGCATGAGGTCAGTCGGTCGGGGGTAATCCGCACCGCTGGCGAGAGGATGTTGATCTTTCATGACGAAAACGTCCGGTAAAACCGGTTCGGAGACGGAGGCTTCTTCCGTCAGCCTCGCGGGAATGGTCCAACCTGATCGGTCGGTCGGTTTTGCCGAGAGTTTCGGACGCAATGCGCTGATACAGATCGCCGTACTGGGTGTACTGATCACGGCGTTTCACTTCAAACTGCTGGACGTAATGGTCCGGAAATGGATCAGTGATCCGGATTGGACTCACGGATTCATCATTCCGCTGTTCAGCCTCTACCTGCTTTACATGCGTCGGGAGGAGTTATTCGAGGCCCGAAGGAAAATCTGTATCTGGGGTCTGGCACTGGTGCTGCTGGCGATGGCGGCGGAGGCCGTGGCGGTTCTGCGGATACACAATCACTGGCTGGCGCAGATGAGCATGGTGGCCATGCTCTTCGGACTTGTGTTATACCTCGGCGGGTGGTCGGTAATCCGAGTAACCTGGCTACCCGTACTTTTCCTGATTTTCGCCCTGCCTATTCCGGAGTTGCTTTATTCGCGAGTGGCGGTACCTTTGCAAAACATCGCAGCCGACGGCGCGGTGATGATCCTGAAGGTCCTGGGTGTTGAGATTACCAGCACGGCGAGCTCGCTTGACGTCATCAGTCAAAGCGGTGTTTCCCACGGCCTGACCGTGGCTGAAGCGTGCAGCGGGATGCGATTGCTGATGGCGTTTTGCGCGTTGGGCGTGGCGATGGCGTACCTCGATTACAAACCCATCTGGCAGAGGTTGATACTAGTGGCGGCGGCCATTCCAATTGCCGTGTTCTGCAACGTCATTCGCGTTGCGATTACCTGCTGGATGTACTACATCGACAAGCCCGAAATGGGACAGGGCTTCATGCACACCTTCGCGGGGATACTTATGCTGGCCCCTGCCTTCGGGCTGCTGTGGGCGCTCTCCTGGGTACTAAAGCATATCGTCGTGGAGGAGCACGCGGAGGCGGGATCGTGACAGGTAGAGACAATCAGGCCGATAAGATTTCGCCGGCCGAGCAGGCCCTTCGGGGATTCCCGACGATCTCGCCGTCCGCCGATTCCGGACGGACCCGCCCGCCGACCCCGTTGTCGGATGATTCCGGACGGACCCGCCAGCCGACCTCTCCGTTGTCTGATGCCAGGCGGGGATGGATACATTTCGCCCTGGCTGCGGGTCTGTTCCTTGTCGCTGCGGTCGTGTGGAATATCGTGATGAGGGGCAAGTATTTCGCCAAGAAACCGGTGCCTCCACCTCCGCACGCGCAGTTCGAAGAACATCGCCTGACGAATTTTCCCGACAGGATAGGCCCCTATGTCCTGGCTGGTGATGGTGAATTGTCTAATAAACTCGACGGTCAGCCGGACGGACTGCTTATAGAGCGCGAAGAAAACCTGGAAACGCTCGGAACGCTCAAGGACGACTGGAACTGGTACTACATGGCCGTTTATCGCGACACGCGTGCCGAACCCAATAGTAGCGGACGGTACATTCGCCTTGATATAACTTACTACACCGGTCTGCTGGAGGCGGTGCCGCACGTGGGTGAACGGTGTATCGTCGCCGGTGGCGGGACGATTATTCGCAACGACTGCAAACCGATAGCGGTTGGTCTTCCGACCCTGTCGGCGGCGTGGGAAAAATGGCGGGACATCAAGGTGTACCGAACGACCTATGAGGTTCGCCGTCGCGCCGACGCCGTTACACGGGCATCGCAGTACCACATCTTCAGCATGAACGGCGAACCGGCCTACCGATGGGAAACCGTGCGGTGGGAGATGGGCGCGCTGACCCTGAAATACTGTTACTTCGCCAAAATTCAGATTACTACGCGGGTGCCTGAACCGGACGTCGAAAAAAGCGATGCGATCTGCCGGGAATTTCTCGAATACGTCCTGCCGGAGGTGCTTCAGTTTTTTCCCTCGACTGACGATGTGAAAAAGATGGAAGAAGAGTAATTGGTGATTCGTAATTGGTAATCCTTCCGGTTACCGGTTACTACTTACTAATTACGAATTACGAATTACGAATTAGGATAAATCATGGCAAAGAAGAAACGACTTAACAAGAAGGTGATAATTATTCTGGCGTCGATTGGCGTGGTGTTAATAGTCGGGGTTGCCGGCGTGCTAATTTGGAAGCAGCCCAAAAACCCGGACGTGTACGCATCCAGGGCGGCGGAGTTTATGAAGAAAGGCGAATATTCTTCAGCCGTTCGCAATTACGGTCTCGCGGCCAACGTTGCCAAAAAGACCGATCCCCAAAAGCCGAAATACCTGCTGTCCCTGGCCGAGGTGCTACTGGAGTGGAACCGGAAGGACAAGTCGCTCTCCGACAGCGCCAAGAGCAAGCATTTTCATGAGGCGCGAGCAGCCCTCCAGAAAGCGATGCGCTTCGATCCGAAATTCATCAAGGCCCGTCGGCGACTCACCGATCTGGAATACGCGATGTTCCTGAACCCGCGTCGCCCCGATTACAAAGAGGGCATCGCTTCAGTCAGCAAACTGTTGGATTTGGTGCCCGATGACCACGAAGTTCTTTATAAGCGTGCGAGGGTGTACGTGTATCTGGCGGCAAACGATACGGCATACCTCGAACCGGCCAGGGAAGACTTTCGGAGGCTGGTTAAGCTCGCGCCCTGCCAGGAACATTATTGGTTTGGGCTTGTGGACATCTGTCTCATGAGTCGCGATGCAGATCGCTTCGAACAGGCTGAAAAAATATACAAAGAAGCATTGGCCGCCAATAAAGATTCAGCCCAAATCCGCATCAACTACGCACAGTTTCTCCTTCGGCGAGACCGCAAAGACGAAGCACTGCAATGGCTCAATGACGCCGTTGAGGCCTGCCCGAACGAGGCAGTGGGATACTTGTCGCGGGCTGAGTACTATAGGAGGATTGAGCAGGACCAGGACAAGGCCTTCGCAGATTACGAAAAGGCTGTCGAGGTCGAACCCGCCGATTATCGCGCTTATTCCGCCTTGGCGCGTATCTATACGACCCAAAAGAAACCGGCAGAAGCCTTGGCCATTCTGGAAAAAGGACTTGATGCGGTCAGGAAAAGCAAGAAACCGGAACCCAAAGACATAGAGTTGCGAAGGCATCTCGTCGGTATCGTGGTGTTGAACCATCAACTTTGCGATGCCCTGCTTGACAGCCCCGCAACCGGCGCTGAGAGGGAAAAGGCCGTTCAGGTCGTCGCCGATGCGCTGAAGGAGATGCAGAAGGAGATCCGCAACGTCAAGAAAGGCGGCGATCTCTTCTCCTATCTGGACCCGTATATCGCCAAGGTCGAAGGGCGTCTGGCGATGGTCGATGGCAAACCGATAGAGGCTGAAAAACTTCTCCGAAGGGCCTACGATTCCTTCAGGACGGGTAACAACAGGCCTTATTTTGAGCCGAAGACGGCCGAACTGCTCATGCATCTGTATCGCCACCTGGGTCAGCACGGTGAAGCCCAGAAGATCGTCGCTCGGGCCGAAAATTTCAGCGGCGGTGGCCCGCAGGCGCTAATGACCATGCTGCGGTTGTACATCGATTCCCGCCAGTACGAACAGGCCCGGCGACGACTTCGATTAATACTCGACAAAACGCGCACCGAGCCGTTGTTGTCCATTCAGGCCAGTCTGGACGCCGTCATGGGGCGGAGCAAACGCATACCGGCCGGGCTGAAGGAACTGGACCCGCTGGCCGTTCAGATGTTCCATCGTCGGGCGCAGCAACTCTGGCTCGAGGGCGAGCAGGAATCAGCCATTCAACTGCTTTGGGACATCCTCGCCAGGCAACCGAAACACCTGACAACGATGATGAAGTTGATCCAGTGGCACAAACTTCGCAATGAGTCAGCCCATACCGACGAGTTGCTCGCACGCGCCCGCCGGGCATATAAAGACAACCCCAGAGTACTGAGCCAATTATCGCTGTTGGTGGAAACGGACAAAGATAAACTGCTGGAGCATTTGTTGGCGCAGGTATCGACCGAGACCGACCCGGTCCGTAAGTCGCTTCGACTGGCCGGTATCTATCGCACGTTCAGGAAGGAGAAAGAGTATCTCGAACATCTCGCCGCAGCCGAGTCCAAGGCTCCCAAAAACCCCAGCGTAATCCAGCAAAGGTTCGTGTACGCCCTCGGTAATCGCGACTGGGCATCGGCGGAGAAATACGCCGCCGTTGCCACGGAAATCAATCTCGATGCCGTCGGCGGGAGGATGTACCGGGCGCGACTGGCTATCGCTCGCGGGAAGTTGGACGAAGCCATAGAACTGGTCGCCGAAGCCCTCCGTATCCGCCCGCGCTTCAGCAAGGCACAATCATTCATGGGCAACTGCTACCTTGCCAAGGGACAAGTAGACCGGGCCAGACAGCAGTACGAGTTGGCCTACTCCCAGAATCCCTCTAACGTGGATGCTCTTGTAGGTTTAATGCGCGTCAGCGCAGCAGCCGGAAATATCGCCGATTATACCCGCTGGGTCGAACAGGCATATAAATTCGCCCCGCAGAACCCGCGGATTCGAGAGGAGTACCTCCGACTGAGAAGCGACCCGGAAGAGGTAATCAAGCATCGTGAACGGATCCGCGAGTCCCAGCCGAAAAACCTGACAAATCTGTCTCATCTGGCAATGCTGTACGAGCGTACCGGTCGGATGAGACAGGCCGAGCAGACCTTCCGTGCGATGGTGAATATTTCCGGCGGCGACCCGACGACAATCAAAGTGCTGGCGTATTTCCTCCGTCGAAGAAATCGTGACGTCGAGGCGCGAGGTATGTTGGCCGACTACGCCGCCAAGGCGCCCGATAAGATTGTTGCATATCTGGTGTGGGCGGAGTACGTCGATGCAGCCGGCGAGGCCGAGCAGGCAGAGGCAATTTACAAAAAAGCAATTACCGCCGACCCGAAGGACGCAAGGGGATACCTTGGCATCGCCCATTTCGCCGCACGCCACAATCGGTGGGCTTATGCCGCCGAAAATCAACAGAAATACATCAACATCGCAGGCGAAAAAATGCCTCCACAGGCCGAAAAAGACTTGGTCGCCTATTTGATTAACGCCAAAAAATTCGACGACGCAGAAAGGAAAATAGACCAGAAACTTCAGAAGGACCGAACCGACGTGGAAATGCTGGCGCAGAAGGCATTGATTTACATGCTGCGGAAGGATTACACCAAGGCAAAGGAAATTCTGGACCATACACTGAAGATTCGTCCCGAGTACGTTCCGGCCCTTGTGCGCAGGGCCGACGTGCACCTGGCCAATCGCGACAGGGTCCGCGCCATTGCCGACCTGGAATCGGCAAGGCAGGCGGGCGCCGTACCTGGAATCGGTGTGCGTTTGGCTAATCTGTACGAGAGCACCGGAGACATCGACAATGCCCTGATCGTCCTGCGCGACCTGCTGACAGAACGCCCCGGAAACCCCGACGTTTTGAAATCGCTGGCCGGACTGTATGGACGACTTCAGCAATGGTCGAACATGGAAAAGGTATTGGCTGACGGTAAAAAGGCTTGGCCTAAGGACACCTTCTACCACCGTAAAGAGGCTGAAATGTGGCTTCAGAGAAAGGAACCCTCCCGGGCCGTCGCTGTTCTCGACGCAGCGGCGAAATTGGTGCCTGATGATGTCAATATAGCCTTCCTCCGGATGCGGGCGCTGGTGGAAGCAAAGCGGTACAACGAAGCCCTGTCGGCAGGAAAGAAACTGCTGGAGCACAAGGATATCGCCCCGTCGGTAACGGCGGTGATAGCCCTTGCCTATGCCAAGGCCGGTAATAAGTCCGCCGCCGAGACAGAGTTCTCCGCCGCCGTAAAGGCCGCTAAATCCGGCAGGCAACTCTTCTTCGTCCTCCGGCAGGTCCGGTCTGCCTATCCGCCTGCTCAGGCCATCGAAAAACTGAAACTCTGGGCTAAGAGCGGGCCTGACAGCACACAGATTTACCGGATGCTGGGTGAAATGCTGCTGGGGCAAAAAGACCCCAAAGGCGCGGCGGAGTACTTCAACAAGGCCCTGGCCGTCGCCAAGACAGACCGCCACAAGGTCCTTATCATGGGAAGGCTGGGACTGATTTATTCCACGCTGGACCAATACGACGCCAGCGAGCGAATTTACAAGAGCGCCCTGAAAATAATTCCCGACGATGCCGGAATACTGAATAATCTTGCCTGGCTCCTGGCACATGATATGAAAAAACCCGACCAGGCTATGCCCTACGCCAGGAAAGCGTGTGAACTGGCGCCCGAAAAATCCGAGCTTCTGGATACCTACGGATATGTGTTGATGCTGGAAGGCAAGTATGATGAAGCCCTGGACGTGTTAAGCCGATCTGTCGATAAACGGGCATCGCCGGCTAATAGGTTGCATTTGGGACAGGTTTACGAGAAAATGAAGCGCTCGAGTGCAGCGTTTCGACAATACCAGTTGGGCTGGGAACTCGTCAAAGACGACCCCGGCAATAAATATTACCGGGAATTCAGCGAAGCTATCAAGAGGCTCGGCGGGACGCCCGGCGGGAGTACTGAATAATGACGATGACACAAACTCGTGAACAGTCGCCGCATCTGGCCGCGCCGATGAGGCGGCCGTTACAGCCTGGTTCGCCACCGCCCGGCATTACCCCGCGGGACATATGGCGCATTATCCTGAAACGGAAATGGCTGATAATACTATCGTTTGTGATATGTACGGCCATGATGGGAACCGTAACGCTGCTGTGGTGGAAATTCGCCAGGGGCTACACCGCAACGGCGCTTCTGGCGGTCTCGCCTCCTCCGGCCACAATGATGCAGGTCGGGACACCTCAGTACACTAAGGACGTCATCGAGCGGAACAAACGCAGTCAGGCCGCCCTGGTCAAACATCAAAGTGTTCTAAGCGGTGTGGCGGACGACAGGCGTTTTAAGGACGCAAGCACCCCGGCAGGTAAATGGCTCCAGAAACACCGCGAGGACCTTGCACAGGAACTCGACGAAGAGATCAATGTGTCTCTCATGCCGGAAACCAATCTCATTCGCTTGTCAATGACCGGGACGAACAGGGGGGAACTGGCCGACATAGTCAACGCAATGGCCGATTCCTTCGTAAGGCACACCGAAGGAATTACTCGCAGAAGGCGGGCCGGTCCGATCGGGAAACTCCAGATCGAGAAAGACAACCTTGAACGCAGGCTCAGAGAAGTTCGCGGGCAACTGGCCGCCGCTATACGGAACAGCGACATTGCCGCAATGCAGGGAAGACAAAGCACCATTGCTATCAAGTTGCGGATGCTTACACAGCAGATACATGAGGCGGAAATGGAACTGTCCACGGCAGAGACGGCAGCGAAATCCTATGAAGATGCAGTGAAGGACGGTTCTATTGTCAATGATCCGCAGATACGTTATATGATTGACATGGATTATACGCTTCGGAGTCTGAAGGCCCGTATGGTCGAAATGGAAACCTCGCTGTATAACGCCGAACAGAAGTTCGGACCGAAGCACCGTCAGGTTAAGGACATCAGGGGAATAATACAGGCGATAAAGGACCAGATAGCAACACGGGAAAAAGAGGTGTTTGGAGCCCAGGCAGGGGCTATGGGGGCAACGCGAAGGATGCAGAAAGACGCCGCCGTAAAGCAACTGGCTGACTTGAAGAACAGGCTCAACGAAGTTCGGGCTGAGGCAAGGGGTCTGGAAAGAACGTTGGGGAATATCGAGGCGTTCCGACAGGAAATCGAGGACATACAGATCAGAATCACCCGGGTCGGTACAAGGCTGAGGGACCTGCGGATGTTGGGTTCCAGGCGGCCCGGTGAGGTAGAGTCGGAAACAGGCCCTGTTACCGTACATGCGTACGCCACCGAGCCGAGGCCGGACGAGTGGACCCGCCCCAGGGTGGCTGTTTTGATACCTCTTGGGGTTGTGCTGGGACTGGTAATCGGTTTCGGTTTGGCGTTCCTGCTGGAGTTCATGGACACTTCTGTCAAGAGTCCCTCTGACCTGGCCAAGCGGGTCGATCTTCCGCTGTTGGGGATGGTTCCCCACGGCGACGACCTCGACGAGGAGATTGGGGATTTCCGACGGGTTACTTCGATTGCTCCTCATTCGCCGGCGGCCGAAGCGTTCAGGCAGATTCGGACCAATCTTCTTTTCAGCGGCCCGGCGCAGCAGCGTCGCAGCCTGCTGGTAACTTCTCCGGCGCCACAGGACGGGCGAACTTCGGTAACGATGAACCTGGCGGTATCAATGGCGCAGGCAGGTCGGAAAGTGCTCGTGGTGGACGCCAATTTCCGCAGGCCCGCTGTTGCCGAGATGTTCCCTCAGGCCAAAGATGCCGGGCTGTCCTCGGCGCTGGTCGGGCAGGCTGCCTGGCGGGACGTCGTCTCGACCACCGATGTGCCGAACCTCAGCGTAATAACCTCCGGCCCCCTGCCGCCGAACCCAACCGAACTGCTTGGTTCGGACAGCATGGGTAAAATCGCCTCGGAAATGGCCGACGAGTACGACCAGGTCATCTTCGACGGTTCCCCGCTGATGGTCGTTGCCGATGCCTGTGTCCTTGGTACACAGGTCGACGGGGTTATCCTGGTGGTCCGCGCCGGTGTCAACAGTACAGGGATTGTGCAGAGGTCTGCCGATCGCCTGAACCGAGTCGGCGCACGCGTATTAGGCGTGGTTCTCCAGGGCGTACGCTCAACTTCCGGCGGATACCTGCGCAAAAACTACGAAACCTTCTACGAGTACCATCAAAAGCCCCTGACATAGTTTCTGCCGGAATACCGGATTACCGGATGACCGTAAAAACAACAGCAGGACGAGAGTGGCGGATGATATATTGGGTGGAGAGTTTCAGTGGCGGGCGTCAGGACTGTTCACGATTTGGTTGTGTATCGTTTATCTTTTGAAGCGGTTATGGATGTTTTCCATGCCTCGAAGTCTTTTTTAGCCTGAAGAAAAATACAGCCTGACCGATCAGATTCGCCGGAGCTCTCGTAGCGTCCCGTCAAACATCCGCGAGGGTTTTGCGAAACGCAGGTATAAGAACGTCTTCGGCAGGCATATAACTGATGCCTGGGGTTCCGCCGAGGACAACAAGAACCTGGCTGGATTTTGCCTTGGCTTGCGGTTACCTCTCAAAGAAAACTCATGATGAAATAGACGATAAGTATGACAGGATTTGTGCGATGTTGTATAAACTGCTCGGACAGTGGACGTGAGTTCCGGTTTTGATATTTTTTCTTTTGGATCTTTTTGTTTCTTCACGGTCCTCCGGTCCTCCGGCATTCCGGTCTTCCGGTCAGTACCGCCAGCGTAGCTCAACGGTAGAGCACGGCTTTTGTAAAGCCGGGGTTGTGGGTTCGAGTCCCTCCGCTGGCTGTCGCCGCTTTTGTAATATTCTGCTGCCCCCCCTTGACTTGGACGGG
>DAOVLS010000147.1 GCA_030631125.1 Planctomycetales bacterium | reverse complement strand
GAGGCCTGCAGGTTACTGCTCGGTTCGTCGCTGTCGGTGAAAGAAATCGCATAGCGTACCGGGTTTCGAGACCCTCTCTATTTTTCCCGAGCGTTCCGCAAGGCTACCGGCGCGACGCCGCTGGAATATCGCGAATCGTCGAAAAATCCATAAGAATCCCGCGCCGGTCCATTTCGCCCAAGCCTAAGTGAATATACACTTATGCAGGAAACGTACACCGTTATTCGGAGAACGGACAAATGAACCAGCGGCAACGATACATCGAGACGCTTACGTTCGGCACGCCGGACAAGATCCCCTTCGCGCCCGGTGGGCCGAGGGAATCGACTCTGAAGGCATGGAAAACCCAGGGGTTTCCTGAAGATATGGGCAGTGCGGACTGGTTCGGCCATCTGCTTGAAACGCTCGGTATCACCCCTGAACAAACCCAGCCGAAGATAGAACTCGATGTGGATTTCACCATGATTCCCCGGTTCGACGAAAAGGTTCTCGAACACAAGAACGGCCACTACGTCGTCCGTGACTGGAAGGGCAACATTTGCGAAATTTCGGACGAATTCGATATAACGTACCTTCGCGAGGCGAAGGACTTCGTAACTCGCCGGTGGATTAAGTGTCCGGTGGAAAACCGCGACGACTGGGAGCAGATGAAAGACCGGTACGACATCGGCGCTGCCGGTCGGTTCGGCGATGATTTCGAGCGGCGATGCGAAAAACTCGCCGACCGAGATTATGTTTTAGAACTCGCCTTCCCCGGCCCGTTCTGGCAGATGCGGGAATGGTGCGGGTTCGAGGGGCTGTGCTTCATGATGATCGAGCAGCCGGACCTGGTGGAGGAAATGGCCGAGTTCTGGAGCGATTTCGTTACAGGCATGCTCGAACGGGTTCTCAAGCACGTTACGCCGGATAACGTATGGATGTCCGAAGACATGGCCTACAAGGCCAAGGCGATGATTTCGCCGGCGATGACGCGGCAATTCTGCATGCCAGGTTGGCGCCGCTGGACCAGCCAGGCGACCTCGGCCGGTTGCCCGATAGTCGATATGGATTCGGACGGGTTCATCGGCGAGTTGATTCCGCTCTGGATAGAGTCGGGCATCAACGTCTGCGATCCGATCGAGGTAGCCGCCCATAACGACATCAACGAGTTTCGCCGCCGGTTCGGACATGAAATGGCCTACAAGGGCGGCGTGGACAAACGGGCGATGGCCAAGGGCGGACAGGTCATCCGCGATGAACTCAAACGCATCGATCCGGTCGTAAAAGACGGCGGATTCATCCCCGGATGCGACCACGGCGTCCCGTCGGACGTCTCCTGGCCTGACTTCGTCGATTACAGCCGACTGCTCGCGCAGATGACCGGCTGGTTGTAATGAAACCGCAGTGATGCCCGTACCGCGCGCCGCAGCCTGGCTTCATGTCTTTCAGCGGGTGCGGAACTGTTGGCGGCAGGCGGACGAGCCTGACCTCACCGATGAAAAGGATTACTATTACTGGCATCTGAAGAAATGAGGCCGGGATAACTCTGGAACTCCCGTCCTTGCAGGCGGACCATTCAGACAGTATCATCGATCCTTCGTAAGGGGAGGTTGTCTCTCGGCGCCGGCGGGAGAACGAGGACAGGCGATGAGAGTAGTTGTTTGGCTGCTGATAGCGGTGATGTTGACGGGGATAGTGTACGCTTTCTCCACCTGCCGGAGCGAGACGGCAGAGGAGCGAGTGGAGATCACCTTGTTCGACTGGTCGAGCTTTCATTACGTCAAATTGAACCGCGAACGGATTGCCATCTTCGAGAAGCGAAACCCCGACATCAAGGTTCGTCTGGTAACCGGTGATGAGGGAAAGTACCTGACGATGGTAACCGGTGGCGTTGCGCCCGACGTAGCCATAGCCGACCACGTGGATATCCCCCACTATGCTAATCGAAAGTCCATATTACCGCTGGACAAATTCATCGCCGAGGATAAGGACTTCGACCTTGACAGGTACTTTCCCGTCACGGTGGAAAGCATGCGGTATAAAGGCAGGATTTACGGTCTGCCGGACAACGGCTCACCGATAGTCCTTTTGTACAATAAGGAACTGTTTAAGGAATACAATAACAAGCATCCTGACACGCCGCTGACCTATCCGAGTGATAAGTGGACCTGGGTCGATTATCGCCATGCCGCAAAAGCCCTTACACAAGACCGCAACGGTGACGGGAAAACAGATGTTTACGGTGCGAGTATATCATTCAGCAAGAACCGCTTTCCCATTCAGGTCTGGCAGAACGGGGGTGAAGTCATCAGCGCCGACAAGAAACGTTGCCTGATGGACTCGTCCGAGGCGATTGAGGCCATTCAATGGCTTTATGACATCATGTGGGTGGACAAGTCCTCGCCGACCGCCTATACGCAGATCGAAGGCGCCGGTGGGCAGATGCAGGGACTTTTCTTCGCCCAGCAGCACATCGCGATGGTGATGGACACGCGATATTCCTATACAAATCTGATCGGGAAAACGAATTTCGAGTGGGACATCGCCCCGGTCCCGAAAGGGCCGGTCAGCGGGGTAACCTTATATATCGGAGGCGGGTGGTTGATCTCCTCGCAGACGCATTATCCAGAACAGTGCTGGCGGCTGGTTAAGTTCCTCACAGATGAATTGTCGAGCGAGATGTCCATGCGCTGCGGGCGCGCCCTGGCCTCCAATAGGGCCGCCGCGGAAAAAGTAGTCCATCATCCCGGAGAATCGCCGGAAAACGACCACTTTTGGATCGACGCCATCAATAACAGCCGGGTCAAGGACTTCGAGTTCAGGGGAATGTGGGGTGATTTCAGCAGGGCCAGAGACCAAATCCAGTACATCTCCCAGGGCAGGCGAACACCCGAACAGGCCTGTCGGGACTTCACCCGTATCTACCAGAAGGGATTGGATCGTCTCTGGGAAGGAGAAGGCGGACCGTGAAAAATTGGCCTGGTTCAATTCAGGGTCTAGTATTCCGTAACGCCCAAATTTCAGGGTGGGTGGCACGGTCAAGTTGGAGCGTAGCGGAAACTTGGCCGTGGCGAACGTCCCACGGCCAATCTCCACTCCGTTCCGATTGACCGTGCCACCCGGAAAACAGTCTGTTACGGACTACTAGTACTCTGTCCCACGTATTTTGACGGGTGCCATGTTCTCGTCCGTAACGAAATGAAGGGCGTGAACCCGGCGGTTTAGCACGTAAATTGGCGTTCGGCGCTGTTCAAAAACCAAAATCGTCGGCCTGGTTCAAAAGCGGCTGATTTCGGGTAACAGTGCTCAGCCGTCTCTACTATAAGCACAGGCGATCTGGCTAAACACGTACCTTCCGGCAATTGCCCCTAATGCCTGACGAAACCCTCGTCGGTTACATCCACCTCTATTCTTTCCGGCGTCGGAATGCCGACAATTTCCGCCGGTTGGGTTGAGGCCATTGCCCAGGCGGTCTCGAACGGCACGTCGCAGTTCCGCCGAACATTCAGGACAGCCCGATCCATTGTCAGGGCCGAACCGGCCAGGCAGGGTGAATCGTCGTGGCTGACGAATCCGTTCTCGCTAAGTCGGCAGGTAACATCGCCGACGCTGTATGCTCCCGGCGGCATGTCGGCGGCCATTATCGCGTCTGTAACCAGCACGCTGCGGCGGGGCGTTTTGGCGCGGATGAAATTCTTCAGCGTCGGGAACGGGATGTGGTGCCCGTCGGCGATGAAACTTGCCGCCAGGCGGTCGTCGGCGAGTTGCCGCTGGACGTAATTGTCCAGCCGGGGAAGCGTCATGTGCGTACCGTTGCCCAGATGCGTGCACATTTTCGCCCCGGCGGCGACAGCCCGGTCGATTGTTTCGGCGTCGGCGTTGATGTGCCCCAATGAGACAACGACGCCCCCGGCCGAAGCCTTGGAAATCAGTTCCATCGCTCCGGGCAGTTCCGGCGCAAGCGTCAGCAGGCGGACCGTTCCGTCGGCGGCGGCCTGGAGTTCGTCCAGCAGGTTCGGGGCGTCATGCGGCGTCGTAATGTATTCGGGCGGATGCGCGCCGCACGGGCCTTCGACGCTGCTGATAAACGGGCCTTCGATATGGAAACCTGCGATCATCGACCCAGGCAATTCGTCGCGCTTTCGCAACTCGGCCATCCGGGCGACGCGGGCGAGCATCTGTTCAATCGGACCGGTAACGATTGTTACCAGAACGCTCATAACACCGCATCGCCGCATCGCCGCGAACGCGACTTTGACCTTATCAAGAGTAAGCCGTTCGATATTCGAGTCGTTGAAATCCACGCCCGCGTAGCCGTTGACCTGGATATCCACCAGTCCGGGCCCGGCCGCCTGGATAATTCGTCCGCCTTCATCACGCACAACTGAAATATCGCCTTTGGTGTTCATCCACGGGAAGGTATTGCCGAAACGCCGGTTTGTCAAGACGAGTCGGTTGTAGTCGCGAACAACGCAAACTTTTTCTTTTCTTATATTTCTTTTTGTTCGCGCAGTTCGCGGCTATTAAAGGCGTTGATGATTCGCGTTTATTTCATTTTAGGTTGCACCGCTGTGGGTAAGGGCGCCGTCGGTCGTCTGCTTGCGCGCCGGCTTGGCGGGCAGATTATCAGCGTCGATTCGATGAAGGTCTATCGTCGAATGGACATCGGAACCGGTAAACCCGGCCTGGCCGACCGGGCGGAAATTCCGCATCACTGCATCGACATCGTCGAGCCGAGCGAATCCTTCAGCGTAGCGCGTTACGTCGAATTCGCCGACCGGGCCGTGGGCGAAATAGACGAAGCCGGCGGCGTTGTCCTGGCCGTCGGCGGAACGGCCCTGTACATCAAGGCGCTGACCGAAGGCCTGTTTGAAGGCCCCGGCGCCGACGCCGAAATTCGCGCCGAACTGAAGCGCCGCGCCGCCGCAGAAGGTCTGGCGGCACTGCACGAAGAATTGGCCCGAATCGACCCCGAAGCCGCCGGGCGAATACATCCCAACGACGAGAAACGCATAGTCCGCGCCCTGGAGGTCTATTCGCTGACGGGCGAACCCATCAGCAACCTCCAGAAACAATGGGACAATCCGCAGCCGCGGTACGATTGCGTCTTCATAGGACTGCGGCGGGGCAGAGATGAAACGAACCGGCGGATAAACGCCCGCGTGAAGCGAATGATCGAACAAGGTCTGCGCGACGAGGTCGCCGCGCTGCTTGCCGAACCTGCCGGTCTGTCAAGCCAGGCCGCGGCGGCGCTGGGGTATGCCGAGATGATCGAGCACCTCAACGGCAAATGTACGCTCGATGAGGCCGGCGAACAGATAAAGATAAACACACGCCAATTCGCAAAGCATCAGCGGACGTGGTTCCGGCGGTTCAGGAATGTTCATTGGATTGACGTCGATGAAGATGCAAGCGTCGAAGACATCGCTGAGGAAGCGATTGGAAAAATGTCTAATGTCTAATTACCAATGTCTAAATAATGCCTAATGACCAATGACCAACAAAGTTACAGCTCCAGCCTGCAAACCGGTCGGTTAATAGACATTCGTCATTAGACATTCATTGGTAATTCGTCATTAGACATTAGTCATTTCCGTTCCGGCCTGTAAGATGGTGAACAATGGGTGTAGATTTCACAGTTATCAGCATAGGCGCGCTTTCGGCCAATCCGTTCTGGTCTGAGGGGCCGGCCGTTCGGACGGCTCACGCGACGACGACGCTGGTGCGCGACGGCGAGCGGTCCATCATTGTCGATCCGTCTCTTCCGGCTGCGGCGTTGGAGGCGCGCCTGTTCGAGCGTACCGGCCTGAAGGCCGAAAACATCACCGACGTATTCTGCACGACGCTCCGCCCGACGCACCGGCGGGGGATAGAGGCGTTCGGAAACGCGCGGTGGACGTGCGACGGGGCTGAGCTGCTGGCGTACAGGCAGCATCTTGAGATGATGAACGAATCGGCGGACCGGCTGGACAGCGAGGTCGAGTCGGCATTGTCGGCGGACATAAAGACGGTGGGGCGGTTTGCCCCATCGCCGGAGAAGTTCACTCCCGCGGTTCATTTATATCCGCTGCGTGGCCCGTCGGTCGGTTCGGCCGGTCTGTTGTTGGGCGGGGCGATTCGGACAGTCGTGGTGGCCGGCGATGCGGCCCTCACGGCCGAGCACGTCCTGGCCGGTCGTGTCTGGAGCGGTTCCACCGACGCCGACGCCGCCATTGAAAGCCTTACCGACCTTATCGAAATCGCCGATGTAATCGTCTGTGGACACGATAATTACATGCTCTCGCCGACATACTGG
>DAOVLS010000252.1 GCA_030631125.1 Planctomycetales bacterium | reverse complement strand
CCGCACCTTCTACAAGATGTTCAAGACCGGAAAAGAGCCGCTGGACCACAAACGCATCCTCGCTCCCGTGGCAATCCTGGAAGCAATGGAAAAATCCGTCAAAACCGGGAAAGTTACACCGGTGGCGAAGGTCTGACGATTGCGGACTCGTGCTTCGCAGAGTAGTATTGTGGATTGCGGATTGCGGATTATTTACGAGCCGCGACCCGTCGGAAGACAAAGGAAGAAAAAGAAATGTAAACCTTAAAACCTACGTCTGTCCCTTATTTATAGGTCTAAGGAGAAGCCATGAAAACACTCCGACATATCGGCTCGCTGGCCTTCGTGCTCGGTCTTTTCACTGTGGTATTCGCCGGCTTGCCATGGCACGTGATCGTCGCCGATGATCCGGTTGTGCCCTGGTGGCTAAGGATAGCGGTTTTCTGCCTTCTGGGCGGCATCCTTGTGGTTCTGCTGACAGTGGCTCTCGAACAAAGGAAAAAGAAGCCATCAGGAGCGGGGCCGCTGCCTGCTGAGTCTGACGCGGGAGGTTTGCTGTTGAATTCCGCAGCGTTACCTCACCGAGAGATCACCGAGATTCTCGGTCTCGTCCAGGGCCATACGGTATTCGCCATCTGGCTTGGCAAAGATCTGTCCGCCTTAGTCAGACTTATACTCGGCGGGGAATTGACTGAATACACAGAGATGATGGGAAAGGCCCGGGCGGTAGCCACTAATCGAATGACCGCCCAGGCTGCCCAGATGGGGGCGGATGCAATAATCAATGTTCGCTATATGACTACAAGTGTTGTGGGGAGTGCGGCTGAACTTTTGGTTTACGGCACGGCTGTCAAACTCAGCGAATGAATTAAGTGCTCCGTTCCCTTACTATTACCTTATGTTCGGCTTCTCAATAGACAAGACCGACGGCAAGGCGCGGACGGGTCTTCTGCGCACCGGCCATGGGGAGGTCGCTACGCCGGTGTTTATGCCGTGCGGGACGTACGGAGCCGTCAAGGGCGTAACGCCCGACCAACTCCGCGATACCGGCACGCAGATGGTCCTCGCCAATGCCTATCACCTTATGCTCCGCCCCGGTGCTGAAGCGGTGGCAGAGATGGGCGGTCTGCATAAGATGATGGCGTGGGACGGACCAATCCTCACCGACAGCGGCGGATTCCAGGTCTTCAGCTTGCCGGCATTGCGGAAGGTATCCGACGACGGCGTCGTCTTTCAATCGCACATCAACGGCGACACGGTGAACCTTACGCCGGAGAAGTGCATCGACGTCCAGGCCAAACTCGGCGCTGACATCATCATGCAGTTGGACGAATGTCCGCCGGCTGATGCACCGAAAGAACAGGTCGCCGAGGCCGTCATGCGCAGCGCCGAATGGGCCGGACGTTGTAAGGCGGCACAGGAGCAATCAGGCGGCCAGGCGCTTTTCGGAATTCAGCAGGGCGGGATATTCAATGATCTTCGGGCACGCAGCATTGAGTCGCTGGTCGAGTTGGACCTTCCCGGCTACGCCGTCGGCGGTTTGAGCGTCGGTGAGGGGCACGAGAAAATGAAGGCTGTCCTCGAACACATCGACGAGCAATTCCCGCGCGGCAAGCCTCGTTACCTGATGGGCGTGGGCGAGCCGAGGGACATAATCGCAGCGGTGGCTTGTGGAATCGACATGTTCGATTGCGTTCTTCCGACGCGGAACGGGCGGAACGCCCAGGCGTTCACCTGGAGCGGGCGGGTCAAACTCCGCAACGCCGCCTTCGCCGGCGACACCCGCCCACTGGATGAGCAATGCCCCTGCTACACCTGCCGGAACTTCTCCCGAGCGGTGCTTCGACATTATTTCCAGGCCGGTGAAATGCTGGCAGCCACACTGGTAACGATTCACAATCTGTCGTTTTTCTCGCAGTTAATGTCGGAGATCAGGCTGGCGATTACCGATGGACAGTTGCAGGCGCGGTCCCGAAAATGGATGGAGCAGATGTATTTGCAGCAGGAGGCGCCCTGAAAAGCCCAGCCATTCGAATGGATGGGCTTAGGATACGTCATGTTTTGATGTTGACTGTGGGCGGTAAGTCCATCAGAATACGCAACCCTCTTTTTTTGATGGTCTGAAACAATGGTAACATTGAAAGGAATGTATTGATGCGTATTTGGCATGTATCTGTGGTATTGGCGGTGGTGCTGATGCTTGTGACGGTCCAGTCGGCTTGGGCGCAAACCAAACCGGCCGGAGACGCCCCAGTCGATGACGCCCGCGAAGACGGGCCGGCGATTACCAGTCCCGAAAAGACAGAAGGCCAGGAAGGCAAGGTGGCGACGCAACCTGCCGGTGGCAAGAAACCGCCCGGCGGATTGTTCAGCGGCGACCCGACAATCCTCATCGTGATGGTAGTCGTAATGGGCCTTCTGTGGTGGTGGATGGGCAGGGGGCGCCGAAAGGAGCAGCATCGCCACAGGGAGATGCTGTCGGCCCTGAAAAAAGGCGATAAGGTAACTTCCATCGGCGGGATAATCGGAACGGTCGTGGAGGTCAAAGACAAGGAAGTGGTCGTCAAGGTGGACGAGTCGTCCAACGCGCGAATGAAGTTCCTCCGCTCGGCGATTCGCAACGTCGGCGGCGCCGGAAAGGACGAAGATAGCGGCAATGGGTCCGGGAAATCCTGAATACCGAGTCCCTAATCACGAGCCTGCCCGCCGTAGTCTTGGCGAAGGCAGGTCCCTAGTCCCTGTATTGAGGTTATTATGCAATCGAAGAATCTCGGTTTGAAATTTGCTTTCGTCGGTCTGTTGGTTGCGCTGAGTGTTTATTCAATCTGGGCGAAGGAATTGCGCCTGGGCATCGACCTGAAGGGCGGGCACATACTGACCTTCGAGATACTCGCTACGGGTAAAAAGACACCGGGGCTGGTTGAGAGGGTAATAGCCAGGCTTAAGAAGCGGGTTGATCCGACCGGTACGCGCAGCCTGGAGTGGCGCAAGGTCGGCCCCAATCGATTCCAGGTCCGTATGCCACTGGGTACGGATGAGGCGCGCCGGGCAAAGCAAAACTATCTGGATGCGCTGAGGGATTTGCAGGACGACAACGTGCGCCACAGCGATATCTGGCGGGTCGTTTCGCTCACCGGCCAGGTCCGCGCCGACGCCATTAATCGCATCGCCGGAGGAAATACCGAACGGATCTCCGCCTTGCAGGAAGTGGCCCGGACACACGACGCCGAAGTTCAGGCCGAAAAAGCGCTTGATAAACTCGAACGTAGCGGACACGCCACTACCGAGACCCTGAAAAAGGCCCGCGATGACATCGTGGACGCCAGGGAGGAACACAACAGGGCATTTGACGACCTGCTCAAGCTCAATGTCAATACCGAAGACCTCGGCCAGGTGCTGCGATGGTATGTGCCGGATCGCGAGGCGAAGATTCTTCCGAAGAAGGAACTGGAAGAACGTCGCGGCAGATACGCCGAGCAGTTGGAGCAGTTTCGCGGTCGTTATAAGGCCCGGCTGGCGGAGATTGACGCGGTGGTGTCGGGTTATACGGACTGGACGGAGAAGCGCACCGGTCTGGACGACCCTGCCGACCTGAGGCGGATGGTAGCCAGGGCGGGTGTGCTGGAGTTCCGTATCGCACCGACGCTCCCGCTTCCGGGAATGACCGACGAAAAAATGCTGGCGCTGACCGAACAGCAGTACGAAATGTATCTGGAGCAGTTGAGAAAGCACGGTCCTCTGGCCGGGCGCGGCAGGGGCGATGAATTCCGGTGGTTCCCGCTCGGTAAGAGCGAAAAGCTCTCGCCGAACCTGGTCGTCGGCAAGTACGTCGGCAGGAAATATGTCCTGCTGTACAACCGCGACGGGTACACGATGCTGCGAGACCCGGACAAGAAGTCCTGGTCGCTGTCGGCCAGTCCCGGGCGCGACAGACTCGGTCGCCCCGCGGTGCACTTTAATCTGGATGCGCGCGGCGCCAAACTCATGGGCCTGCTGACTGGAGCGCACAAGGGCCACTTCATGGCCATCCTGTTGGACAACGAGGTTTATTCGGCGCCGGTCCTCAAGTCGATAATTTACGATAGCGGCATCATCGAGGGCGAATTCACCACCAAGGAGGTGGGCGAACTGGTCCGCATACTCGAAGCCGGCGCTCTGGCCGGTCAGGTCAACGAAAACCCCGTCAGTATAAAGACAATTGCTCCGGGAATCGGAAAGGACAACCGCGACGCCGGTTTTCGCGCGGCTGTCTGGGGGCTTATCGGCGTTGCGGTGTTCATGGCGGCCTATTATCTGCTGCCCGGACTCATCGCCAACTTTGCGCTGGTGCTGAACCTCGTGCTGCTTCTGGGGGCGATGAGTTTCATCGAGGCGGTTTTCACCCTTCCGGGAATCGCCGGAATCATCCTCACCATCGGTATCGCCGTCGATGCAAACGTGCTGATATTCGAGCGCCTGCGAGAAGAACAGAAAAAGACGCAATCCTTGCGAATCGCGCTCCGCAACGCATACTCCAGCGCCGCAAGAGCCATTCTCGACGGAAACATCACCACGCTGCTGACTTGTGTCATTCTCGGATGGGTCGGTTCGGAGGAGATTGTCGGCTTTGCCATCACGCTTGGGTTCGGCGTTATGTTCAGCCTG
>DAOVLS010000236.1 GCA_030631125.1 Planctomycetales bacterium | reverse complement strand
GCAGCGTACTGGCGCCGAGCCTGGCAGACGCGACAGCCGCAACCAGCCCAGCCGGACCTCCGCCGCATACGATCACGTCAATATCCACGCCCATTGCGCTCCTTTCCACTGAACATGGGTGGCACGGTCAAGTCGAAGACTTGGCCGTGTTGAATACGGTTTGTATCTCCACGGCCAAGCTCCACTTCGTTTCGCTTGACCGTGCCACCCAACAAATTACGTGTTACAGACTGCTACAGCGGGACGATCTCCTGAATCATCGGCAGGACGGTCATGTCCAGTACTTCCAGATGCGAAGGCAGCGAACATATATGCGCGACGAGTTCGCCGATGTCGCCCGGCTGAATCGAACGTTTCCTTTGCTCATCGCTCAGCGGCGCAATGTCGGACGCCTGCTGGAACTCGGTTGCGCCCCAGGATGGAATTACGCTCGTTACGCGAACGGATGCCTCTCGAAGTTCGGCATACAGGCACTTGGAGAACTGTAACATACCGGCCTTGGCCGCCGAATAGACCGCCCACCCAGGCCAGGCCTCCGTGGCGCAGATACTGGATATGTTAACAATGGTTCCCGACTTCTGCTTCTTCATCAAGGGAGCCGCCCGACGGCAGCCCAGGATAGCGCCGGTGAGATTGACGGCGATTGACCGGGAAATCTCATCGTCGGTCTGTTCGGCCACCGGTGCGACGCGAACCCCTGCGCCGGCGTTATTGACGAGGATGTCCAGCCGCCCCGCCGCCTTGAGCACCTCGTCGAATAGGCGGTCCCAGTCGGCAGGGACAGTAACGTCCGCGCGCAGCGCACGAACGCCGAGTCTCCCTGCCGCAGCCTTCAAGGCGTCCTCATCCCTGCCGGTAATCCATACATCCGCTCCACGCTTCTTCAGGGATTCGGCGATCCCCGCGCCGTACCCGCGCGAACCGCCGGTTACAACAGCGATCAACTCCGACAGGTTCTCCGCCATGATGTTCTCCTGAAACAGATAACTCGCTATAACGAGACAAGAAACAGAACTATCGCCGATAGTGTGTCGAAAAGCATTATTTTTCCGTCAGGCGGATTACGCCGTCGAAGTCGGATTGGTTTGGTCCATCGTCGCAGAGTTGCAGGTATCGTTTGGCGGCGGGGTCGTCGCGTTCGGCCAAGATGGTTTGGAATTGTTCCCGTGCGGTCTTAAAGTCGCCGGCGGCGTATAGTTCGACGCCGTGGGCGAATTCATCGGCGAATTTGCGGAGTTTGTCGTCGGCGTCGGCCTTTCGGGTCAGCGGCTCCCATACGGCCACAGGCTCGGTCTTGCCGACGACGATGATTTTCCCCAAAGGTCGGCCTATGAGTTCGTCCTCAACCGACCGCCAGGCCTCGTCATTCACCATAATTGCCGAGCCGAAAAACTTGTTGGCCGTCTCAAGCCGGCTGGCAAGGTTCACCGAATCGCCGATGGCTGTGTAGGCGACCCGCTGGGTCGAACCCATGTTGCCGACGAAGACCTCCCCGGCGGTGATTCCTATCCGGGCAGACAGTTCAGCCCCTTCCGGCAGTAATCGCTCGCTGTGCAGTTCGCGATTCAGTTCGGGCAGGAACGCCTGGCAATCAATAGCCGAAAGTATCGCCCGCCTGGCGTGGTCGTCCTGCGGGATGGGCGCGCCGAAGAAGGCGAAGATGCCGTCGCCCTCGTACTTGCTGAGCGTCCCGCCGTATCTGCCCTGGAGAATCTCACCGACGCGGTCGAGGTATCGGTTCAGCAGACCGACGGTTCCTTCGGCCCCGAGGTGTTCTGAAAGCGTGGTGAACCCCGCCAGGTCGGCGAAGAGGCAACTGAGCTGCCTTTTTTGCCCGCCGAGCGAGGCTTGTGTCGGGTCATCGACCAGTTCATCGACCATAGCCGGCGAGAGGTACTGCTTGAAGGTGCTGGTTATCTGCCTGCGGTGGCGCTGCTCGGTGAGTTGACGATAGACGGTAACAACGGTAAAGACCAGCAGCATCGCAGCGATCGGCGAGGTGGTAGCCATACCGTAAGAGAACCCCTTCCAGACGCTGGCGGATATGAAGAGGTATCCAAGGATCGCCGTTGTCAAGAGTATGGCTGATTCAATCGGCCCGCGAGCGGAGGTTATCAGCGTTACCAGCACTCCGGCCAGCAGGATAAGCATAACCGAGACCCATTTCCCCGAAGAGCGGGCGAACCTGTCTGAAAGTATGGAATTGAGAATATTCGCGTGCATTACGACGCCGGGAGTCCGGCGGTGTACGGGCGTGGGGATGAAATCGCCGGCTGCCGTTGCAGTCAAACCCACCAGGCATATTTTCCCACCGATTTCATCCCGCAGTTGTCGGATGGAATCGGAAATCCGGCTGCGAATATTCGGGTTTTCCTGCTCGATTTGCCGGATTAATTCTCGTAGCGAGCGGACCTGTTTTTCTGTTTCGTCCGGTTGCCCACCGGCCTGATCAGCCCCGGCGAGCAGGTTGTCAATGTAGACGATCATTTCCCGGCAGGCGCGATCGAGTTGTTTTTCCAGGTCGGCCTCGCGATTGAGAATGTCCTTCGGCACAGGAGGCGCCGAAGCGGGGTTGTACAGCAGACTCCTTTGCCTGGCGAGGCGTGCCTGGTGTAATTGCAGCCAAGCCTTGTCAACCTCCCGGGCGAGTTTCAGTACCGATTCTTCATCAGTCAGCCTGGCGATCTCAATGGATGCCCAGCGGATAACGTCGAGGTTGTGACGAAGGCTTTCCTGCTTCTGCCAGACGTCTGCAACGGCAACGGCGGGGATATGCCCTGCGGTGGGCCGATCCGGATCGTCCGGCGTCCAGTTGATAAGCATGTATCCGTCTGCATCGACCGGTATTTCCCGCTTAAGCCCGTCGGGACAGGAAATGATGATCTTCCCGTTTCCGGTGGAGACGGTGTATTTCCCACCGTGCTCTTCCGCCAGAGTTTCCGCCGCCAGGGTGAGCGCCAGTTGTCCGAAGACGCCGCTGCCGGTCTTCACCAGCAGCGGTGTCTGGCGGACGACGCCGTCCTTATCGGGCGTAATAGTAACAAAACCGGTGTGCGGCATTGATTGCGCCATGGTTACCAAAGGCGGAACGGCCCGACCGGCAGGAATAGCGCCGGAAGAGAACGATGATTCGGGCAGGGCAAACCCCTCCAGTACGTGCAGCGCCCGACGCTGGAGATAGGTCCGTTGGGCGATGTCGAATCTCCTGCTACCGGGATCGACCCGACCGAAAAGTTTTTCGAGCACTTCGTTCAGCGATTGATCGGGGCGATCTCGCAGCATGGCCTCGATTCGCCGGTTATATGCAGACTGCACTGCGGCAGCGAGGTCTTCTTCAACAACACAAGCGTCTGTACCCATCTCGCCACCGGCCTGTACCGATGTAATGGAAGGGCGAGTCGCTACAATGTCAGCGAGACGTTTGATCGAATCTGCCTGCATCCGTTTGTCCGGGACAGCGATGTCCACGTGCATAGCCAGGAAAACGTTCGTACTACCGGCCAGGGTTTGCGCCAGTTCCACGTCGTCCAGAACCGGTTTAGGCGGGGCGTCGGCATTCAGTATCGTCTCGGCGCTCGCCGAGTAAAGGTCGGTGCACCCTTCCTTGACATAGCGAGGCTGCTGGGGGTCGGGAAGGATAATGTCGAGCAACACGGCCTTGGCGCCACAGGTGTTGAGCGTTTCGATTAGATGCGCCAGTCGTCGTCTCGGCCAAGGCCAGCGATCAATTTGTTCCAGCGATTTATCGTCAATGTCTATGTGGACGATGTCGTCGCGCGGCGAGAGTGTCGGCAGGTTGCGGAAGCGGAAATCAAGCGCCCATCGTTCCGCCTGTTCGCCCACGCCTGCGAGGTAAGCAGCAACGGCGATGAGCGTTACCGCCAGACCCAGAAGTATCCCTCGGATAACCCTGCCGAGTTTCGGTGAACGGGACGACATGACACGAGTATATTCCGCTGCCAACCGGTTCGTCCAGCCTGCTCTGGAATAGTAGTCGGTAGTCGGTAGTCAGTAACCGGTAATCGGAGACCGTTTTTCTGACTACTGACTACCGGCTACTATTTAAACAGACGCGGCGTCCCGATTCCTCGGGACGCCGCGATATTTGCAATCCTGACGAAACTACTCGCCGATACTTATGTTCAGGCCGGAAACGCGCACACAGGGTGTCAGTGTAGGCGTAGATGTAGATCTGGAGATTATTTTTATGGTCCTCGGCCTGGGGGCGGGACGTTTGACAAGTTTTTTGGCTAAAGTCCCTCGTCCCTTGTTGCCGTAGTTCATTATGAATTTCACTTCTTTCCTGCTGAGACCACCGGTAACGTCTCCAAGAACGGGCGTAGCCTTCTTTTTGGCTATCCTGATCGAAGCCACCATCCTGTTATTTGTTCCTTCACCCTTGACGAGGTTCCGGCGTTTGCTTCCCTTTTTGACGTTCCATTTTCCCGATGAGCATTTCATTTCGCTGCCGAAGTCGCCGCTGTTTATAATCTGAAGTTTGCTTCCCCTTGCAGCGGCGGTGGCTGTGGGCGTGGAAATGCGGAAGTCGTTAGGTCCGTCAGCCTTTTTCACGGTGGCGCGCAACGAACCGTATTTCAGTCCCAGGGTCGTCCTGGTAACCTTTCCTTCCCTGCGAAATTCGCGGATACCCATCTCTGTAACCCTGTCGATGGTTACTTCGGAGTTGTCGGCAAAGGTCAGCACCACCTTCGTACGGAAGCCCGTACGGATGATGGTCATTTCGTCGATCTTGTCGCCGGCCTTCAGGGGCGCCCATTTCTTCTCCTTACCGCTAACGAGACGGTGAGCGGTACCTGAGACCTCCTTGACGGTAACAACCATCGGTTTGGGTTTGGTGGTGGCGG
>DAOVLS010000406.1 GCA_030631125.1 Planctomycetales bacterium | reverse complement strand
TCTGCCATAATGGACACTCCTGTCTGCGGCAGCATTATACCCTCCTGCCAAGTGTCCGTCTTTCGTAGAGCACCTCACAAACGTGTGCGCGGGTGGCGTGGTCGCGGTGTTTGCGACCACGTTTGCGTTCGCGCATCCACGTGGCCGCAAACACCGCGGCCACGGCACCAGGCCACCGGAAAAAGTCCCCCGCAAGAAATTCAGCCCCGGCGGTGCGGCGGAGGGACCCGCCCCGACCGGCTGCTGGGCAAACGCTTGTCTGCAAACCGCAGAACATGAGGGCGGCGAAAATAATTACGCCGAATCACTCCTTCGATTTCTTCCGGCGCCGGGGCGGTTGCCCGGCCTGCTGCTTCACCTGGCGCAGCGCGCCGCGAAGCAGTTCTGCCTGCCAGCCCATTAGTTCCAGGGCCGCCTCGAGAGACTTTTCCACCGCCCACTCCTCTTTGCGTAACTTTTTGGCCATTTTCCTTGCCTTTATTTTTCGATAAGGTAAAATATACTTCGCAGACCGGAGAATATTCGCGTATGCGTATGCTGTCAAGGAAAATATTCGCAAATATAAAATATTATGCCCGAAGATTCACCCATTCCTGAAATATGCCGTCGCGTGGAGCAGGTCCGGCGTGAACTGCATGGAAATCGCGGTAAAGTCCGCTTTGCCAGGCAGTTAGGCATTTCGCCATCGACGTATAACTACTACGAGAGCGGCCGAATCCCGCCGGCGGAGGTATTGGTGCGAATTGCCGAGGCAGGCGGGGTGGATTTGCGCTGGCTTCTGACGGGGGCAGAGTCGTCCCCGGCGGCGCCGGCTGACCATCCAGCCATCGGGCGAATTGCGAAACTCCTCGGAGATCGCCCCGATGCGTCGGGTCCTCTGATGGCGTTTGTTGATATACTGGCCGAATCGCTGTCCTGGCCTGCGAAAACGGCGAAACCGCCGTTCGACTCCGCTCACGGCCCTGAGATTGTCGAAGGGCAAGCGGTTCAAGAGGCGCGAACGGTTGAAGAGTCGCAAGCGAAGGTGGTGGAGGTCGCTGAAGCGACGAGCGAGTCGGCCGGTCGAGCGGAACGGGACTGGATACCGATCCTGGGTCGGTCGGCTGCGGGAGTTCCGCAGTTCTGGGCCGATACCGATGAAGCCGGCGGCGTAACGGTCCTTTCCGAGTTGGTGGACCGCTATGCCGGTCGGTCGGCCGGTCGGGTTGTCCCTGCCGTTGCGGGCGGCGAGTCCGGCGAAGGCGACCAGCCCGCCCAGATAATCACAATGACCGCCCCCGGCGACGACGCCCCTGCCGAGTTCGTGATAGCCGGAGCCGTCAAAAGCAAACACCCCGACGCCTTCGCCGTTCGGATTGACGGCGACTCGATGTCGCCGGCCATCAGGCACGGGGACGTTGTGATATGTTCAGCCTCGGCGCCGGCGGCGGACGGGTCGGCGGCGGTGGTTCAATTGGCCGGTCAGATCGGCGTTACCTGCAAAGTCTTCCGACGGGCGGGCGATACGGTTCACCTGATACCGATAAACGAGCAGTACGCCCCGCAGTCCTTCGGAGCCGGAGAGGTGGTCTGGGCCAGGCAGGTCCTGGCGCGCATCAGGCCGGGTACATCATGACGACCCGACGCGAAAGACTGACCGCTACGCTTCGCGGCGAGCCGGTGGACCGCCCGGCGGTGAATCTCTACGAGATCGGCGGGTTCAACGTGGATCCGGCTGATCCTGACGAGTTCAACATTTATAACTCGCCGGACTGGAAGCCGCTGCTGCGACTGGCTGAGGAGCAGACGGACCTTATCCGCATGCGCAGCGCGAAAATGAAGCCCTCGCCCGGCAACCGCCGCGATGAGTTCTTCACCACCGAACAGTATGAGAAGGACGGTTCGCGTTTCACGCGGACTACGCTTCGCATCGGCGGCAGAGAGATGACCCGCCTGTCCCGCCGCAGCCCCGATACGGACACAGACTGGACACTGGAGCATCTGCTCAAAGACGTCGACGACATCCGGGCCTACCTCGAATTGCCCGACGAAGTCTTCGCTTACGAGCCGGACGTAAGCGGGATGATCGCAGAGGATGAGAGGCTTGGCGATCGCGGCATCATCATGGTCGATACGGGCGATCCGCTATGTGCGGCGGCCCAACTGTTTCCGATGAGCGATTACACGATCTTCGCCCTGACGGAGCAGGAATTGTTTCACCGCCTTCTGGAAAAACACGCCGGGTACATGTACGAGCAGACGGAAAAAATCGCCAAGGCCTTCCCGGGCCACCTCTGGCGAATTTTCGGGCCTGAGTACGCCGCCGAACCGTACCTCCCGCCGAGCCTGTTCGAGCAGTACGTGGTGAAATATGTAACACCGATGGTGGAGAGCATTCACAAATACGGCGGCTTCGCGCGTATTCACAGCCACGGCCGGCTGCGAGCGGTGCTGCCGATGATCGCGGAGATGGGCGCTGCCGCAATCGACCCTATCGAGCCGCCGCCGCAGGGCGATGTCGAACTTCTCGACGTCCGGCGCGAATACGGGCAGGATATGGTGCTGTTCGGGAATATCGAGGTCAGCGACATAGAGAACCTGGCCCCTGCCGATTTCGAGAAGGTCGTCGCCAAGTCCCTGCGGGACGGAACGGCCGGACAGGGGCGCGGGTTTGTCCTGATGCCGTCGGCCTGCCCCATCGGGCGGGAAATCACGCCAAAGACCATGGCGAATTACGAGACGATGGTTCGTCTTGCAACCAACTTCGGCGGGTGAAACTCAAAGGTTCTCGAAGAACGTTACCGGTGCGATGTCAGCCATTGTTCGCAGGCCCGGATTGGCGGAAACGATTGATTTAATCGCGTTGACGGTAATCGCACAAGTTGCGACGTCGCCGTTGAC
>DAOVLS010000187.1 GCA_030631125.1 Planctomycetales bacterium | reverse complement strand
TTTATTGTCTTGCCGGCATGGTCGAAATGCGCCATTGCCGGATCGACCGAGTGGGTGGTTTCTTTTTCCAGGTCGGTGTGGTCCATCACGGTCGTACCGTCTTCGACGGTTCCGAAGCGGTTGGTAGCACCGGCTGCGTGAAGCATTGCTTCGGCGAGAATAGTCTTTCCCGCCCCGCCGTGGCCCAGAAGTGCGATATTACGAATGTCCTGTGGTTTCTTCGCTGGCATTTAATAATCTCCGTGAGGCTTTTTTCCCATTGGTACGGGATCCGGCCCCGTCCTTTTGCTCGATAAACAAGACCGACCAGTATATGCCAAACCTCCGATTCAGCAAGAATAATCTCTGAAAAGACAGGGCGCAGGGAAAAACGGGAAGAACAGAACTTGAAGCCGATTACCAGTCAACCGGCCTGCTTTAATCCAGTTTGATTCCTGTCCCCGACAGAAGCGACTTGAAACCTTTGCTGGTGTGGATTTCGTGCTTGGTCGGCGTGCCGGTGATGAGCATCGCCTCCAGGCCGGGATGCTTGTTTATGAGTTCGATTCCCTTCGGGCCAAGGACGCTGATAGCCGTCGCCCAGGCATCGGCGGCAGCGGCGCTGGGCGGGGCATCCCCAATAGGCAGCGAGACGACCGTTACCGATGGGGCATGACCAGCCGACAAAGCCCTGCCTGTGCGGGGATCGACGATGTGGCTGTACCGTTTGCCGGCAATCTCGAAATATCGGTGGTAGTCACCGCTGGTGGCGACGGCGGCTTCCGTTACCGAAAGCGTCGCGCAGATGCGGGACTTGTCGAACGGATGGCGAATCTTCACAGGCCAGGGTTTTCCATCCTCGTCGGCTCCGAAGCATCGCAGGTCGCCGCCGACATTGACCAGCCCGCCGTCAGCGCCGGCATCAATCATCGCTTCGATGGCCCGGTCGATGGCATACCCCTTGGCGATACCACCCAGATCGACCGAAACGCCGTCGGTAAGTTTCGTTACACCGTCGGAGCAGATTCGTAGATGTTTCATACCGACGGACCTTCGAACTTCGGCAATTTCGGCTTCGTTTGGTAATCGGCCATCGGTTTTGCACTTTTTCCAGAGTTGAATCAGCGGATAGCAGGTAACGTCGAAGGCCCCGTCGGTCTGTTCGTGAAATTCCCCGGCAGCGCGAAAGACTTTCATCAATTCCGGCGAAAACCGGTACTCGCCTTTGTCTCCTGTATTAAAGCGGGACAGTTCGGTCGCATCGATGTGAACGCTCATCAGTGATTCGACATTACGCAAAGCCTCCTCAGCCGCTACCAGCGATCGCGACGCCTGCTCCTCATTCGCAAGCGCCGCCAGTTCGCACTGTGTACCCATGATGCCTCTAGGCCGACTGGACCGGCGCACCGGAGAAGTAGAATCGCAGCGCACAACACCGACAACCGTAAACACCATCATGAGCACAGCGACGCCCAAAGCCGAAAGTCTGATTGTGTCTGTAACATCTCTTTTCATTTTCGACGGTCCATCTTCATGGATTACCGACTACTGGCTACTATTTTTGTTGTCGCGTTTAGCGACAGATGGGGCCTTGGCGCCCTTGTTGAGTGCACGGTCGATCTGGCGGATTGCCTGTTTGAGACGGAGTTCGTTTTCGACCAGCGCGATGCGGACGTACCCCTCGCCGTTCTCGCCGAATGCCCGCCCCGGCGCAATGGCGACCTCGGCGTCCGTCATCAGCCTCATGGCGAAGTCTATCGTACCTTGCCCGTTCAGATGTTTCTCCGGCACGCGGGCCCAGACAAACATTCCGGCGCGAGGGCTTTCGACCTCCCACCCGACCCGGCGCAAACCAGCCACCACCACGTCGCGCCGCTGCTGGTAGGTCTGAGCCTGATCGACGACTGCCTCCTCGCCGCTCTGCAACGCCAGGATACCGGCCACCTGAATCGGCGTGAAAATACCGTAATCGTAGTAGCCTTTGATAGTGGCAAGGGCGCGGATCATCTCGGCGTTTCCGACGCAGAAACCTATCCGCCAACCGGCCATATTGTATGGCTTGGACATCGTGATAAACTCCACGCCGACGTCTTTGGCGCCGCGGGCCTGGAGGAAAGACGGGGCAGTGTACCCGTCGAAGCAGGTCCGCCCATAAGCGAAATCGTGGATTACCATAATTCCGCTCCGCTTCGCCAAATCCACCACTGCCTCGAAAAACTCCACACCATCGACAGTCATTGCCGTTGGGTTATGCGGGTAATTCAGGATCAGGCACTTCGGACGGGGATAGAGATGCTCGACGACATCGGCGACACGGCCGAGGAAAACTTCGTCGTTACCGAGCGGGACGTTGATTACGTTTGCTTCAGCCAGTGCGACGGAATAAACGTGAATGGGAAAGTACGGATCGCCCACAATGGCTGTGTCCCCCGGACCAAGCAGCGCAAGGCATAAATGCGAAAAACCTTCCTTCGAACCGATGACGGCGATTACCTCGCTGTCGGGATCGAGCTTGACGTCGTAAAGCCGCTCGTAGAGACGGGCGACCTCGCGGCGGAGGTTGGGAATACCGCTCGAGGCGCTGTAACCATGGCTGCGCGGATTACCGGCTGCCTCGCAGAGTTTCTCGACAACCTGCTTCGGCGGAGGGTCGGCGGGATTACCCATTCCAAGGTCAATAATGTCCACGCCGGCGACTCGCTTGGCATGCCGCAACGCGTTAAGCCGACCAAAAAGATACGGCGGCAACCGCCGAAGGCGAGGCGAGACGTCGATTTTCCATTCCTCGTTCATTTCAATTCACCGCCTTTGTTATATTCGGCTGTGATGATACTGTGAATACCGCCGCGAGGAGTGAACTTGCCTGTTACCTTCATCCACCGTGGCCTGCAGGCCGCAGCCAGGTCGTCCAAAATGCGATTGATCACGTCCTCGTAGAAGACGCCTACATCGCGGTAGGACTGAAGGTAATACTTGAGGCTCTTCAGTTCGAGGCAGAGTTTGTCGGCGACGTATTCGATCTCAATCGTCCCGAAGTCGGGTTGGCCGGTTTTGGGACAGACGGAGGTAAATTCCGGCGCGACGTGCTTGATGGCGTAATCGCGCTGCGGATGCGGATTGTCGAACGTTTCAATATCTTTCATAGTGCAATACAGATTACACGGATTGCACAGAAAAGCAAAGGCGTGTAACGTGTAGATAATGCCGGACATAAATGAGAAATCGGCGGTGGTGCTGCTTTCGGGCGGATTGGATTCAGCCACAACTTTAGCCCTGGCCAGACGGGAGGGATTCACCTGTCATGCGCTTTCGTTTGATTATGGTCAGAGGCACAGGTTTGAACTGACATCGGCTGGGAAAATCGCCGAGGCGCTCGGAACCGTCGAGCATCGAATCGTGAAACTCGACCTGTCCGCCGATGCCGGTTTCGGCCACAGCGCATTGACTGATAACATCGAAGTACCCAAGGATACTCTTTCGGGAAAATCCGCAATCCACAATCCGCAATCCGCAATCCCTATTACTTACGTTCCGGCGCGAAATACGATTTTCCTTTCGGTCGCGTTGGGTTATGCGGAGGTTATCGGGGCGTTCGACATTTTCATCGGCGTCAACGCGGTCGATTACAGCGGCTATCCCGATTGTCGCGGCGAGTTTATCCGGGCATTTGAGACGATGGCGAATCTCGCCACTGCCGCCGCAGTCGAAGGCAAGGGCGAGTTTCGCATCCGCACGCCGCTGCTGGAGATGAGCAAGGGACAGATTATCCGCACCGGCCTGGCGTTGGGCGTTGATTATTCGCTGACGCACAGTTGTTACGACCCTGCCGACGACGGCTCCGCCTGCGGCCACTGCGACGCCTGCCGAATACGCCTCTCCGGTTTCGCCGAAGCCGGAGCAAAAGACCCCGTGAAATATCAAGGCAATCCATAAACGGCAAATTATTGAAAGGAGCAAGATATGTTTTGGAAAACGATGGCAATTCTCTGGACGGTCCTGTTATTGATTCTGGCTGGGGCTGCGGTTCAGTTCGTCCGAACTGCGCAGCCGGGTTCATCTAAAGTCGAGGTTTCTCTCAAAGAGCCCGCCAAAGGTACACAGGCAACAGCGCAGCCGGGTGTATCCAAAGTTGAGGTTCCCCCTAAAGGGCCCGCCAAAGGTACACAGGCAACGGCAATACTGTCGAATGTTCGATGCGAAGAGGCGGTATTAATGCCTGCACTGCGCAACCTGACGAAAACAAACACAACAGGTAAATCATTGTTCTCACTGCTGCTGGAAGACCTTCAGGACAAATCGCTCAAAGACCTGCATCGCTGCCTTTCAATTCGTCGCCTTGAAGGCGATATGGCAGCCATTGACGTTCACGGCTGCAAGTCCGACCATCAGGCGCGGGATCTTGCTTATGCCGTTGCGGTCAGTTACATCCAATTCGTCCACGAATTGAAGACGAAAGTGTCCAAGGTAACGATTAAACGCCTCACTGATGAGCGAGATACTCTGCGAAGCCAACTTAATCGCATCTGTCGTGAGATAGCACATATCCGCCGAGCGGTACCAACATCAATAGTCCGGGGACAAAAAAGCGTGCCATTAATTCGCCTGGAGAATCTCTCGCGGGAAATCCTTGAAGCCAGGACATCGCTAAGTCGGGCCGAATCCGCTCTGAAGGTCCACGAGAAAATGCAGAAAAATGGTTCGCTCGCCGACAGTCCCGAGGTTCGTATGGCGGTGGAAACAGACCCGATCCTTCAAGCCTTGAAAATTCTACTGGTTGAAGTCAAGGCAGACCTGCAAGCCCTCCCTCCCAACCACGATAAGAAATCAGTAATTACCGTTCTGCAAGGTGAGATCAAGGCTCGGCAAAAAGAGGTGTTGGAAAGTCAAATAAAGAGCATCGGACTCGAACGCCAGACATCACGTGTCGCCGCTATAGAGCGATTGGCGGATCTGATGGTACGAAAAACTACTGCCGAAGTCGAAACACGCGATACCAATAAAACCTTATCTGCAATAGACAACCTCGAATCCGAAAAGAATCGCGCCGAAGAGATGCTTAGCAAGATCGAACATCGCCTGCTGGAGGTGAAAATGGGACTTCTGGAAGGAATGCCTGAGTTGATAGCTATCTTCCAGTAACAGGTCGCGTCCGACTTGTTCCGGTATTGAAAGTTCTGTCATGCAGATAGTAGTGATAGCGGGATTTATCGTGGCGATGTCGCTTATGGGTCTGTCGGACCCTTGGGTGGCGTTGCCTTGGCCGGCAGTATTGGCCTGTATTGTCGGATACGTCGGGTCGGTGTATGCCGCTGCTCGGGTCGGCGCGTCTATTGGTCTGCGACGATTAATGCGGGGTAATGGACAGGGGCGATTACCGGCCAGGCTGATGGCGATAACGCAGGCGTACATGATCGTCGGCCTGGGGGCGCTGATGCTCGTCGGGTGGGCGAATCTGATTACCCGGGTGCTGCCGGCTGGAACGGTTCCGCTGGTCGATAAGGCCCTTGCCGTTGCGCCCTTTAT
>DAOVLS010000255.1 GCA_030631125.1 Planctomycetales bacterium | reverse complement strand
TGGTAGGTCGCGTCGATTTTCGCGCCGCGGTCGTGCATGAGCCGGGCAAGGACGCGGTGGACGATGGTCGCGCCGACCTGGGCCTTGACGTCGTCGCCGATGCACGGGATACCGGCTTGGGCGAACCGTTTGGCCCATTGCGGGTCGGAGACGATGAACACCGGTATGCAGTTTATCAGGCTTACGCCCGCTTCGAGGCAGCATTCGGCGTAGAACTCGGTGGCCTGTTGCGAGCCTACGGGCAGGTAGTTCATGAGGATTTCCGCGCCGCTGTCGCGCAGGAGTTTGACGATTTGCTCAGCCGATGCGTCGGGCTTCTCGGCTACGACGAATCGTTGATGTTCAGGCCAGGCGGACATGTGCTCGGCTACGCCGTCCAGAACATTGCCCATCGCGACGGTCAGGTTGTCGTATCGGAACTTGTCGTAGATGACCTTGGTATTGTTCGGCGGGGCGAAGACGGCCTCATGCAGAGGCCTGACGACCTTGCGGGCGTCAATGTCGATCGCGGCGACGATTTCAATGTCGCCGGCGCGGTAGCCCTGAATCTCCGCGTGCAGCAGGCCTACGCTCTCGGCGGCGGCTTCGTCGGGCGCATCGTCGTAGTAATGAATTCCCTGAATCAGGGAAGAAGCGCAGTTGCCGATCCCAACTATGGCTACGCGAATCTTGTCCATCGTACCTGTCCGATTCCTTTACCGTCATTACCCCAAAACTGATTGTAATGCAGATGTGCTTTTTCGTCAAGAAATTGAAATTTCCGCCGTATGGCCAAACAAAGCATTAGCCCGGATGCAGGGGATGCACGGGATAAAGATTTAAATAGAATAGAAGAAGAAAAAACACAGCATTAGCAGGGATGCAAGGGATGCAGGGGATAAAACATATTTTCAAAATTCAAACAGGTGTTTTTCTTTTTTTTAAAATTCATTTCTTATCCCGTGTATCCCCTGCATCCCTGCTAATGCTTTTGCGGTTTCAGATGGATGAGGAATTCGACGTTTCCGCCCTTGCCTCGGAGCGGGCTGGTTATCGTCGCCTGAACGGTGAAACCCGTTTTTTCGAGTTCCCGGCAGGTTTGGGTGCAAATGTCCGTCGCCTGTCGGCAATCGAGCACTACCCGGCCTGGGGCTTTTTTCCCGTGATTTGGCATCTTCGCCAGTTCGTAGTGCGGCTTGAGCAGCGAGACGATATTGCCTCCGTCGGTCAGCCAGCGAGCAGCCGCCGGGACGATAAGACGCTGCGGCGTGAAGGCTGTGTCGATAACGACCAGATCGACCTTTTCGTCCGGGGGGTCGGCGTAGAGTGCGTTTGTCCGCTCCATCACGACGACGCGCTCGTCTTTTCGGAGTTTCCACGCCAGTTCGCCGTATCCGGTATCGACGGCGAAGACCTTCGCGGCTCCGCGCTGCAACAGGCAATCGGTGAACCCCCCGACGTTAGCGCCGAAATCGGCGCAGGTCAAACCGGCGACATCCAGTCCGAAGGCATTGAGGGCGGCGTGAAGTTTCTCCCCCCCACGGGATGCGAATCGACCCTTCAAAGAATTCCGCCCTCAACAACAGCGCCGAACGGCAAGCCGGTGCGTGTACCGGCTTGCCGTTCGGCGCTGTTGATTCTTTTCGTACCGGAGCTAACCGGCAGCAATTTTATCCAGACGCTTCGCCAGGCGGGATTTCTTCCTCGCAGCGGCCTTTTTGTGGATCGTGCCCTTGGCGGCGGTTTTATCCAGACGCTTATAGACTTCAGTCAACTGCGTCGCAGCCTCATCGGTCTTACCCGCGGCTACGGCTTCGTCGAACGCACGGATGCTGTCCTTGACGGCTGTTTTTCGCCAGCGATTAATCAGCCGGCGTTTTTCATTCTGTCGTACGCGTTTCTTTGCAGAACTGGAATGTGCCACTTAAAAAGTCTCCTGTCATTTCTTCTGCCCCCGCAAGTCGCGAGGGAAGTGAACACTATACCTGATACAAACCGTCAATGCCAGTCTTATTTGGCATTAAAAACCCCAGCCCACGGAGAAGGAGAAACGCCGTGGGCTGGGGGAACGTACCAATTTTCAATTGTCAATTGCCGATTGGCAATTTTAACGCCTCTTCCTCAGCAGGACGCCGATTCCACCGAGGCCCAGCAGGCAAAGCGTCGCCGGCTCGGGGATTGTTACCTGGAGCGTTCCGCTGCCGTTGTCACCCAGAGTATAGCCTGCGGTTATATTATCAGCACTGAGAACCAGGTCCGGCCATTCGGTACTTCCTAATGGTCCAAACTTGCCATCAGGGTCGTACGTCTCCGTGTGGTCCTTGTACGTAAGAACGGTGGCAGTGAGTATGTCGATGACCGTTTCAGTGCCGGTGTAGTCGGTTACATCCACGTGGAGCGTACCAGACAGTGTGGCCTCTCCGTTGCCGACGGTACAGTTAATCACTGAAACGCCGTTTCCGCCGTCTTTCAGTACAACCTCCAGGTTGCCTCCCTTGCTGTCGTCGCCTTTGACGCCGCCACTGGAATAGTAGGTGCCGATGGGATTTTGTTTATACCCGGAAAGGTTAACCGCAGGGGTGGCGCCGACTACCTTGAACAATCCGTAGTATGCGTTGTTCGCCGCAAGGGTTACCCCCCCACCACTGAAGGTTCCTCCCTCAATCGTATATTCCCCCCAGCCGTTCCCGTAGGGGCTGTTGCCGTTATCCCGGCCAATAGTAAACCCGCCGTCCAGGGTCCCGCCCTTCTGGATCCATTCGCAGGGTGTGACGTGGGTTTCGCCAATGTTGCAAGACCCGGGGCGGACAGTATAGGTGCCCGGATCCATGACAACTTTGCTGACGGTCCAATATCCTACATAGAATTTCCAACTATATGAACCCTTGGTAATTTTGGCATAATCGGCCCCTGCTTTCGGGACATTGACAGACCACATGTTCCCGTCATTTGTTTCCGGCGGCGCCATATGGAAACCAGGGGTGCCGTCATACGTCGTGTCCCAATTGGCATCATTGTGGTAATCGTTGTCGCTGGCGGCGTTTGTCCACTTAGTGGAAACATAAACACCGTAGGCCGGTACAGACATCGCCAGAACTGCCACTACTGCCAATAAAATCGTTGCATTTCTCATTTTACTTCTCCTTACAGACTCGAGCCTTTCGTGGAGCGTTCCGGCGGTAACATACCGCCGAAGAAAGATACTCCACAATTTCACTGAAAACAGGGACTTGGGATTAGGGACTTGGAAAACAAATCCGCAATCCGCAATCTGAAATCCACAATCATTTTACATCCTTCCTTCACGACAGGACATATTCCAAAAGACTCCACCTCACTCACTTCCAATTTATTCTATTCTATTCGATTTTCTTATTGTGTCAAGAGCATTTTGCGGTCAATATTCTCTCACTTTGCGCCCGGATAAGAAGCCCAGCCATTGCTACTCTGCGAAGTCGCTACGTAGCACGAGTCGAATGGTTGGGCTTAGAAGGAGACCATGATGAGTAAGAGGGCAAAGAAGGGAAAAAAGGCAATAAAGGAGACGGAAATAGTCCTGATGGACGTGCCCTGGGACTGCCACTATGGCCGGCAGGTCTGTCGCGGGGTTCACCGCTACGCCCGGGCGCATCAGCCATGGGTGTTCATTAACGCAAGGCCCTATAAGTGGTTGGGGCACGTCAACACTGCCGGGATTATCTCGATGCGGTATCCGGAGAACTACATACCTCACGCGAAGCGTTACAACCTGCCGGCGGTGGGCGTTGGAAGATGGGCTGAGACAGATGATTTTACCGACCTGCCGTACGCCGACGTGGACCCCGAAGCGCTGGGCGAAATGGCCGCTGATTATCTTCTCAATCGCGGCTTTGGCAATTTCGGGATGATGGATTACGATGACACCTTCCCCTCCTTGTATCGCGGCCAGGCCTTCGTCGCGGCGCTGCGCCGCCGGGGACTGACCTGCGAGACCTTCGACAGCAAAAAGAGATACCCGCCGTTCAGCGAGCCGTTACCGAAGATCTCCGATTTTGCCGAGCGGGCCTGCCGATGGCTGGCGAGCTTGCCCAAACCGCTGGCTGTATTCTGCGTCAACGATGCTCTGGGCGTGTGGGTCTGCGACTTGTGCCGGCGGATCAAAGTCCACGTTCCGGAGGAAGTCGCCGTCCTCGGCGCCGGCGACGACGACTTGTTCTGCGGAATGGCCAATCCGCCTCTTTCCAGCCTCCAGATCCCCTCCGAGCAGATTGGTTATGAAGCAGCCAAACTGCTGGACGACATGATCAGCGGTCAAAGAGTGCCCAAACGCCCCGTCCTGCTGCTGCCGGCAGGAGTAATAACGCGGCAATCGACCGACGTGATGGCTGTCGAAGACCGCCGGATCGCCGAGGCCATGCGGTTCATCCGCGAAAACGCCTGTCGTGGTATTCGTGTGGAGGAGGTAATAAAGGCGGTGTTGCTGCCGAGGAGAACGCTGGAAAAACGCTTTCGCAAACACCTCAACCGCAGCCCGTTCTCCGAGATTCGGCGGGCGCAGATCGAAAGGGTCAAGATGCTCCTGGCCCAGACCGATATGACGCTCGAAGCAATGGTGACGGAATGTGGATTCGACAGCGTTCCGCGAATGAACATGT
>DAOVLS010000263.1 GCA_030631125.1 Planctomycetales bacterium | reverse complement strand
GCATCCGGGCAGGACAGTTGAGAGATGAATCGGTCCTGCCCCTGCTGGTCGAGCGGCTTGAAGATACGGACGCCGACGTTCGTCTCTTTGCGATTAACGCACTGAAAAAGATCACCGGTCAGGACCTTGGATACCGCTATTATGCCTCCTTGTCCGACCGTAGCGAAGCGGTGCTGCGATGGCGACAGTGGCTTGTGAAGCGGCAGGAGGCGAAAAGTGGAGGCTGAGTACAGACCCGTGCCGGACTTCCCTGAATATCCGATTCGACTGTCCATCGCTTCGACGCCGGCGCACCTTCCGGTGGTCAGAGCGGCGATGGAGAGCGTATGCAAACTGATGGGCTTCGACGAGCCGACCCGCGGCGACATTGTTTTAGCAGTGGACGAGGCCCTGGCGAATGTGATAAAACACGCCTATCAGGGCGAGAACGATAAACCCATCGAGATAACCTTACGCAGCGTCGGCGGCGATAAAGCCGCCCTGAAGATCGAGATTCGCGATTGGGGTCGGCAGGTCGAACATGCCGCCATTAAATCGCGCGACCTCGACGACGTCAGGCCCGGCGGGCTGGGAGTTCACATCATGTCCCGTTGCATGAACGAGGTGAAATACGTTCATGCACCTGACGGCGGAACGCTTTTGACGATGGTAAAAACGCTGTAAGAGTTCGTTAACCTTGAGTTCGTGAGGACTTTAATGCGACACAGAGACGCAGAGATTCAGAGAGTAGAAAAAGACCAATCTGTTTTTTTATATCTCTGTACCTCTGTGTCTCTGTGTCGAAATTTCGATGTTCGTTGATTTAATTCTTGACGCAGTAGTAGATTTTGGAGCAACAAATGGCAGAGACGGGAAATCCGGTTCGGGACGTTCGCTGGCTCGAACCTGAAAAGACAACGGTCATCGTGGCCGCTGCCGGCGAGATCGACCTTCACCGCAGCGCCGCATTCCAGGAAGCGCTGCTGGAACCGCTGAACCATCGTCCCCGGCGAATGATAGTCGATATGGCGGGTGTTTCGTATATGGATTCATCCGGCGTGGCGTCGCTGGTCAAACTCCTCTCGCGCGTTCGGCGCGATAAGGTCGATCTGAGACTGGCCGGGCTTACACCGCGCGTGCGCAGCGTCTTCGAAATAACCCGCCTGGACACTGTCTTCGATCTTTATCCCGACGTGCAGGAGGCTCTGGATTCGTGAGCGAGCACGCGACAGAGCGTAATTTCATCGAGGCGGTCGGCGCGCGCGTGATCGGGGGTGTATCCTACATCGGCGGAATGGTCATACTGCTGGGCGAGGCGATCGCGGTAAGCAGGACGACGCTCGCCCGCCGTTCGGGGCGTCGGGCATTGGCTGCCCAAATGAACCGCGTCGGCGTCAAAAGCGTCGGAATCGTCTGCCTCGTGCAGGTTTTCATCGGCGTGATCCTCGCGCTTCAATTGGCCCCGCCGCTGGAGCCGTGGGGACAGGTCGATAAAATCGCCAACATTATCGGCGTAGCCGGTTTCAGGATGCTGGGACCGATCCTTACCGCCGTTGTCCTCAGCGGCTTCGCCGGTGCGTCCATCGCCGCCGAACTCGGTACGATGGTCGTAGCCGAGGAAATCGAAGCGCTTCGGGCGCAGGCACTTAACCCGGTGTGGTTCCTGGTCGTTCCGAGGTTGATCGCGACTTTCATAATGATGATCCTGCTGACGATTATCGCCAACTGGATGATTGCAATCGGCGGGTACGCTACTTCTCTGCTGGTGCTGGACCCGGCGGTGTGCGAGAAATACTGGTCGCTCATGCGGGACCAGCTGCGCCTGCGGGACTTCGCCAGCGGGCTGATAATGGCCGGCGTTTTCGGGGTGCTGGTGAGTCTGATTGCCTGCTACGAAGGGCTTAAGGTTCGCGGCGGCGCCGAAGGCGTCGGAAAGGCCACTACCATGACCGTAGTCTATTCAATAGTCAGTATCATCCTGGCGGCCGGTGTCTTTACGACGATCTTTTACGTATTCGAGTTTTAGTCCACGAATTACACAGACAAAGAAAAGAATAGTCCACGAATTACACGAATAGAAAAAACAAAGAGATAATATTGGTCGAAGCGCCGGAGACACGGACGTGAAAGAGTTGGATGGAATAAATCGGTATCTTATCTGTTTCTTCTAAAAATTCGTGTAATTCGTGGACTAATTAGCGAAAAATGAGTGAGACGGGAACAACAGAATCCCAGCCGGTGATTCGGGTGGTTGATTTGGTCAAGCGTTTCAGCGGAAGGGCGGTGCTGGACGGGATCAACCTGGAAGTTCATCCCGGCGAGACGATCGTCATTATGGGCGGAAGCGGGTGCGGAAAGAGCACGCTGTTGAGGCATATGGTCGGTTCGCTTTTCCCGGAGGAGGGGCGGGTCGAACTGCTGGGGCGGAATCTCAACGACCTTGACGGCCATGACCTGGACGCCCTCCGCCTGCGGTTCGGCATCCTGTTTCAGTCGGGGGCTTTGTATAATTCCATGACCGTCGGCGACAACGTCGCCCTGCCGCTGAGGGAGCATACCAACCTCGACGAGCAGACCATCGACATAATGGTAACGATTAAACTCGAGCAGGTAGGCCTGCGCGAAGCCGCCGACCTCATGCCGTCGGAAATCTCCGGCGGGATGAAAAAACGGGCAGGACTCGCCCGCGCTGTCGCACTGGACCCGGAGATACTCTTCTACGACGAACCGTCCGCCGGGCTTGACCCGGTAACGTCTGCCGAAATAGACCAACTTATAATGGACCTTTCGGGGAAACTCGGCGTTACCAGCGTCGTCGTTACGCACGAAATGGATTCAGCCTTCCGCATCGCCGACCGTATGGCCATGCTGGACCGCGGAAAGATGCTCAAGATCGCCCCGCGAAGCGAGTTCGAGGCGCTGCGAGACGGACCGACCACCGGAAACGACGAAAACGACCTGATACGCCAGTTCCTCCGGGGCGATTCGGAAGGACCGATAACGGCCAGGCGACTTACCACCGGATACGAGGAAGATATCCTCGAAGCCGCCTGTGGCGAATAAAAACATTGCGGACTTCGATCCGTAGGCTGGGACGGAGCGAAGCGTAGTCCCACCTTTACCCATTAGAGAAAGGTGGGACTCGCTTCGCTCGGCCCAGCCTACTGGTCAGTCCCTTTCTTTGGAGATTACGATGGCGAAGCGACGACATAATGAGTTTGCGGCGGGGCTGTTCGTCCTGATTGCCCTGGGGGCGGGTGTAGCGGTGCTGGTCTGGCTTGGCGCTGCCGAGGTTTTCACCCCGGCCAAGGGGCTGGCGACGTTCTACGTGAAGGAATCCAGCGGCGACCCCGGGCTGGAGAAAGGAAGCCTCGTAGTCATCGCCGGTAAGGAAATGGGCAAAGTCATCGAAACGACCTACCAGATGGACAAGGGCAGGACGCTTTATCTCGCCAGGTTGAGCCGCGAGGATGTGAAAATTTACTCCGACGGCGAGGCCCACGTAGCAGCAGGACTCGTCGGGGGCGGAAAACTCGTAATCACCGACAGGGGAACGTCCGAAGCCGGACTGGCCGACGATGAAAATCCCGTCGAAATCACCGGCGGGCTGGACCGGGCGATGGGCGACATAGCAGCCGCCGCCGAAAACCTCAAAAAAGTCTCCGCAACCGTCGAGCAACAACTAAGTGCCGAACAGGCAGGATCGCTGCTGGTAAAAATTCACGCCATTCTCGACGACCTGAAGACGACATCGGCCAAAGTGGTGCAGATCGCCGCCAACGTCTATGGCGAAGTAGATGCCGCAAACAAAGCCTCCGTGCTCGCCAAGGCACACCGGACGATGGACGACATAAACCAGATTTCAAGCGACGCCAAACCGAAGGTCAGCAAGGCCTTGACTTCAGTCGTCAACGTAACGGCAAAGGTGGAAAAATACACCGACAAGGACATCGCAAACCTGCTTGTCGATCTTCGTAAGAGCACGACGAAACTTGTCGAGATAGCCGCCGATTTCAAGACAGTTTCATCCACAGCCAGGGACATCGTCGTTCTTAACCGCGAGAATCTGGACGAGATGATCGCCAATATGAAGTCGGTCTCGCTGAACCTCAATGCCGCCGCCAAGGAAATCCGCCGCAACCCCTGGCGCCTGCTGGCCAAGCCGTCCGAGAAGGAAGAGCGCACACAGAACATCTACGACGCAGCCCGCGCCTTCGCCGAAGGCGCAGAGCAACTCGACGACGCGCTCGTCCGCCTGAAGGCCCTCCGCCAGGTCAGGCCCGACGGCGTAAAAACCGACGACCCGGAACTAATCAAGATTCGAAAGCACATCCAGGAAACCATCAAGAAGTTCCGCACCGTCGAAGATGCACTGTGGAAGGAAGCGGAGAAATAAACAGTTGATTGGCGGGTGCGGTGGCCGCGGTGTTTGCGGCCACGTAGATGTGCGGACACAAACGTGGTCGCAAACACCGCGACCACGGCACCCTGCTTTGACTTTCCTTTTATTGAGGGAGATAATAGAGGTTATGACAGACTACGAATTCACAGTTGTTATCGAGCGGGAT
>DAOVLS010000143.1 GCA_030631125.1 Planctomycetales bacterium | reverse complement strand
AGCCGACGCTCCGGCGGGGTCGTCGGGGCGATAAGCATCACGTTGGCCAGACCCGCCGAAGCGGCCAGCGGTTCCAGTTCGGCGGCCTCCTCCAGCGGCAGGTCGGGGATAATGATTCCGTCAAAGCCGGCTCCGGCTGCGGCGGCAAGATACGCCTCCACGCCGTGCTTGAAGACGATGGAGTAACTGACCATCGCAACCAACGCGAGATTCCCGCCATCAGTACGATACTTGCGGACCATATCGAAGATTTTTTCGCTGCTGACCCCGGCGGCGAGGGCGTCGGTGTAGGAGGCCTGGATCGTAGGCCCGTCGGCAATCGGATCGGAAAAGGGAATCCCCAATTCAACAATCCGCACGCCCCGGGCCTCGAAATCCTTCAGCAAGGCTGCGGTCGTCGCCAGGTCCGGATAACCGGCAGTGAGAAAAGGCATAAGCGCCTTACTACCGGCCGAGCGAAGGTCAGCGAAGGTTTCAACCAAGCGGTTGTTCTGCAATTTACCCATGTCTGTTTTTGCTTTTTCTAAATTCGTGAAAATTCGTGTAATTCGTGGACTATTTCTTCCGTCGTTTGAGGATATCCGCTATCTCGTTGCAGTCCTTATCACCTCGGCCTGAGAGGTTTATCAGGAGTATCTGTTCCGGCTTCATTTTTGGGGCGATTTTTATCGCTTCGGCCACGGCGTGGGCGGATTCGAGGGCAGGGATAATCCCTTCTGCCTTTGACAGTGCTGTGACGGCGTCGAGCGCCTCGTTGTCGCTGCACGTGGTGTACCTTACTCTGCCGGTGTCTTTCCAGTATGCGTGTTCAGGCCCGACGCCGGGGTAGTCAAGCCCGGCCGATACGCTGTGGACTTCTGCGGTCTGCCCGTCGGCATCCTGGAGGACATAACTTCTGGCCCCATGCAGCACGCCCGGTTCACCGGCCACCAGGGATGCGGCGTGGTCGCCGAGTCCCATGCTTCGCCCGCCGGCCTCGACGCCGATCATCTCGACGTCGTCGTTAATCATCGGCGCGAAGATACCGGCAGCGTTCGACCCGCCGCCGATGCACGCGACAATCGTATCCGGCAACCGGCCTTCGATTTGGAGCATCTGCTCGCGTGATTCGCGCCCGATGCAGCATTGGAACTCACGCACCATTTCCGGGAACGGCGCAGGCCCGACGACCGAGCCGAGGATATAATGCGTATGCTCGACCGACCCCATCCAGTCGCGCATCGCCTCGTTGCAGGCGTCCTTGAGCGTCCGCTGGCCGGTGGTAACGGGAATGACGCGAGCGCCGAGAAGTTCCATGCGGAAGACGTTCAGGGCCTGTCGGCGGATGTCCTCGGTGCCCATATAGACTTCGCAGTCCAGGCCGAAGACCGCCGCAGCCGTCGCGGTCGCCACGCCGTGCTGGCCTGCGCCGGTCTCGGCGATGACGCGCTTCTTGCTCATCCGCAGTGTCAGCAGCGCCTGGCCCAGGGTGTTGTTTATCTTATGCGCGCCGGTGTGGTTCATGTCCTCGCGCTTGAGATAAATCTTCGCCCCGCCGGCCTGCTCGGTAAGTCGCCGCGCGAAGTACATCTCGCTAGGCCTGCCGGCGATTTCACGCAGGCAGCGGTCGAACTCGGTGAGAAACGACTCATCAGCCATTGCGGCGCGATACTCGCGCTGCAACTGAGCCAGTGCCGACATCAATGTCTCCGGCACGAACTGCCCGCCGTATGGGCCGAAGTAACCGACTTTTTCGTTTTCGGACATAATTCAGATTACCAGGCGGATACACCCGCCTTTATTTCAATCCCATCTCGTGGAGGTTTTCCAGTGAGATTTTCAGCGAATCGAACGGGTCGCGATCGTAGCAGTCATCCTGCTCGACGCAGTACCACTCGACTCCGGCGTCGTTAGCGGCTGCGAGTATAGCAGGCCAGTTGAGGTTGCCCTCGCCGATCTCGGCGAATCGCTGCTGGTTGCCGTCGGCTATGATCATGTCCTTGATATGCAGCACCGACAGTCTGCCGGTGTATTTGCGTATCCACTCGGCGGGGTCGCCCCCACCGGCCTGGACCCAGTAGGTGTCCAGTTCGGCCTGGAGGTTCTTCGGGTCGGCGTTGTCGTAAATGATTTCCAGCCAGGTCTTGCCTCCGGTTTTGGCGAACTCGAAATTGTGGTTGTGATAAGCAAGTGTTATTCCTGCTTCGGCGAGTTTGGCGCCGAGGTCGTCGGCCTTTGCCGCAAAAGCCGGGATACCGTCGGGGTTATGAAACTCACTTGGCATGGAGGCTATGGCAGTATGCCCGCAATCCCAGAGGCGGTGTTCTTCGATGAACCCATCGAGTTCTTCGACCAGCCGTTCCAGCGAGGTATGCGTTGAGACGCAGGCGACGCCTTCGCCTTTGAGCATCTTTGCGATCTCGGCGGGGTCGCAAGGTCCGAAGCCGGAAATCTGAACGGCTTCGTAACCGATGGCCTTGACCTTCGCCAGCGTTTTGGCGATGTCGTCCGGGGTCTTGAGAAACTCACGAAGCGTGTACATCTGTGCTGCGATACAGGAACCGCTCATAATGACTGTCTCCTTTGTTGTAGCATGACCGTCCCGGCCATGTTTTCTTTCACGCACAGGCTTTGGCGTCCGTGTTACGATTTGCCATTGACGGGTCTGGCTTCTTTCATCCTGCTGCTGAGCCAGAAGCCGGCCACTGCCCCACTTGCTCCGAAACTCATCCAGTCGATTGGCAGGGCGGCCCGGAGCGGTAGATTCCTCGCCGCCATCAGCGCCGATTGCCAGGCTGGGCCTAGGCCGCTACCGCCGCCTGCGCCTACCCATCCAAGGGCGAAGACCAGCACCGCCATGAGTATCGGTCCGAACCACACCGGCACGACAGTACGGATCGGGAAGGTCTGATGCGCCGCCAGGGCGGCGACGAAGAAACTCGCTGCCAGGGCGAAGGCGATCTGCCCCCGGTCGGTCGATCTGAAGGTTATTATCAGCATCAGCATCGCCACAGCCAGTTCCATGATCACAGCCCCGGCTGCGTACATTACCTGCGTTTTGCCGGTCTGGTTATCGGCAGAATTCGCAGCCGGCGACGGATACTTCCAGGCGAGTTTCGGCGCCAGTCGGTGCAGGCCTGCCCGGACCAGTGCGATGACAACCATCGCCACCAGCACAATGGCCGCCAGGGCCAAAACCTCCGCCGACAACAGGGCGAACAGACGGGCGAAATCACCCTCCCGTCGCCACAGCAGCATCCGCATGGGGCCGCTGGCGAAACTGAACCCCGCCACGGCGACAAGCGTCGCCAGTAGCGCCCCTTCGCGCCTGGCCGAGAGCGTCAGCGCGGCGCAACCGGCCGAAATCGCCCAGACCACCACGGCGAAAACAGCAAGCCGCCCGTAGTCGCCCATCGGCACAAAGGCCGTCGCACCGCCCAGTTCCCACGGACCGAGGGCGGGGGCGATGAGAAAATAAACAACGGCCAGTGCGGCGGCGGCAGCAACCTGAACCTGCACTTTTTCCAATAGATGCCGCTTGTGATGGCTCACGTTTTGCGTTCCTTTCGGCCGCCGCGCAATTCTCGCTCGCGTCGGAAGAATTCCTCGGACAGTTCGCCCGCGGTGGTGTCGTCCTTGACGGTACGGATGAAACGAGCCAGTCCGTTAATCATAGCCTCGGCGAAGACCTTACCCTTCTCAATCGAGGACGGTCCGGCGTCGCCGTGGTAATGTTCGGGGTAGTTGGCGTACCAGCCAAGTGTCGTGCCGCCCGGTTTGATGTGGTCGAGCCGGCCCAGGGCTCTACCGGTCTGCCCGCCCAGGGCATCCATCTTCACCAGGTCGGGACGGTGGGCCATCAACAACGACGTTTCACCCTCGCCGGCGTGCCCGTCGTCGGTAGTGGTCCAGACATTATCGCGAAGGTGAGCACGGTCGGCGTCGCTGATGCCCTTGTCAAAGTAGATCGTATAGACACTGTAGGGTTTCTTTTCGGACAACTGGCTTTGGCAAATGTAATTGACAAGCGCGTTGTTTCCCCCATGGCCGTTATAGAGTATGATTTTTGTAAATCCGTTCCGCCCGATCTCGTCGAGTACCGCCAGCATTATTTCCAGCAGCAGCTTCAGGGGGATGGCTATCGCGCCGGGAAAACACGCCGCTTCAAATATCTCTCCCAGGAACCACTGTGGAAAGACGACAGCCGGTTCTTGCTCTGCGGCGTTGGCGGCGACATAGTGGGCGTTGATCATGTCCGTGCCGAGCGGCATGTGAGGCCCGTGGCGCTCCAGTACGCCCATCGGCAGTACGCACGTCTGCTTGCAATCGACAACGGCCTTTGCGAAATCATCGGCGGTCAGATTTTCCCAAAGCATCTTCATCTCCCTGTAAAAAGTTCCAAAGAGAACATTTTGACCGATAAGATGTACTTGTCAAAGGCAAAACGATTATGGAACGAGGCGGAACATCTCGATAACCTTACCGTCTTGTCGGATTTCTATCGCCGGAAGGGCGGTTTTTACCTTACCGAAAAGAAGGTTATGACGGAACCGCCCACGGGAAAATGTGAATCCGGGTTTGGTTCCCATCGGGCTTGCCGGGCGGATTGCCGCAGCGTCGGCACCCTTTTTCGTCGCCGTCAGCAGGACCAATGCCTGATTCTTGAACGGTATCTCAATCCGCCAGCCGCCATGCTCGGCGTCGGGTTTCTTCGTCGGCGGATAATTTTTACCGTTAACGAATGACTCCTTACCGCGTCCGCCGATGATTTCCATCCTGGGTTTTACCGGCAAGAGAACCTGTCCGATAAGTTGCCCGCCGCCATGTGTGATGGTGAACCTGTCGCCGTTGATTTTAGGTTTGTCGATGCTGTGGATGACCCACTTGGCTTCAGCGTCGGGCTTTTTTGTCTTCACGCTGTCGAAGACGACGAATGTGTCGATAGCGTCCGGGCCGGGCTTTTCCGGGCGGAGGTGATAGAAGGCCCGAACTGCCCGGCGGACCTTGGCGGGCGAGTAGGACTTCGTCGCATCGCCGGCGGCTGCGGCGCAGTATCGACCGGTCTTGAATGCGATAATTTTGCCAATGTCGGACTCGCATCCGGGTTTGAATTTCCCGACGCGGTCCTGCCCTCGCCCTCGCATCTGACCGCCGTCGTTGCTTCCGCCTGACCCGCGCGCGCTCCACGCCCGACCGCTGAATTTTTCGGCAGGGTCGAATACCAGTATCCCGTTGTGGGCAACAGTCCGGCAGTAGTAGTTACCCCGATGCGAGCCGTAATCGTTCGTGCCGCTGTCAATCGCAAGTGAGCCGGAGCGGTGAATCACGAAGGTGTTATTATCCAGATGCTGATGTCCGGCATAGTAAGGCCCGCACTGGAACAGGGCGAATGCGGCGTTTTTATCGCCCCACGCCGAGCGAAAATATACGTGCCCGAGTTTGGGGAAACACGCCGCAAGAGGCAGATTCATCTGCTTGGGCGTTTGGGCTTTGAGTTTCGGATTTCGCCAGAGGATTTCCTGCCAGCCCTGCTGGACGTATTTCCACTTGTGCTTTTCCGCCAGCCATTCCGCCAACGGGTCGTTCAGGCGCGTCGCCAGCAGGTGCATAAAGGTTTTCAGATTCGCGCCGGGTTTGAAGCCGCTTGAGCAATCTTCGCTGCGGGCGAATGTTCCCGTGTCCGGCCGGAGACCGTAGGCGTGCCAGACGCTCTGCCCACGGAAGAACGAGGACTCCTTGAATAAATCCTGCCCCGTCGCCACTCGCCACATCTCGCACGTCAGCGCCAGCGGGCGCGCGTAGCCCCAATCGTTATACGAAAACCCCTCCGGCTGACCACCGACGAAGAACGCGCCGCGCTGTTTGGGATTCGGCGGTTGGGCAAGGTAACGTGTACCGTAGCTGGGTGTTTTTTTCCACTCATGTTGCCGGTTCAATTCGCCGGCGATTTCGTTCGCTGCAGGGACGGCGTGATTCAACAAATAATCCATTCCGGTCTTCATAAGGCTTGCCGTTCGGCGCTGTTCAATCCCCTCACCATCCAGCAGCACCGCCACGTACAGCACCGCAAGATGCTCGCCAACGAAATGGTTATTAAAATCGCTGTGTCTCCAGATTTTTTTCAATACCCAGTCGGACATATCCAGCAGCGTCCGGCCATATTTCGCCCGCTCGGCGGGCGTAAGGTCGTTCCATATCCAGTCGGCTGCCATCGACGCGCCGCGAAGCCATTCCGGCGTGAGGTATTGATTCTTGGGCCAGTTGTGGCTCAAGGTGTCGAGGAATTCTTTGGTCTTGTTGAGGTATTTTTTCTCACTCGTAACCAGGTACATAAAGGCTGGATACGCGGCGTTTGTCCGGTCGGTCCAGCCGGTGCCGGCTGGCTTGCGCATTATCCAGTCAGCCTT
>DAOVLS010000128.1 GCA_030631125.1 Planctomycetales bacterium | reverse complement strand
CTCCTAAATATGGATTCTAATTTTTGCTGAAAGAAGAAGAAAGAATAGCAGGATTTCAGTGATTACAGGATTTCAGGGATTTTGATTTTACTAAAAGAAACAGAAGAAACCAAATCCCCATAATCCTGTAATCCCCGAAATCCCGCTATCTTTCCTTTTCTTCTTCTTTTAATAAAATTGTAAAATCCCGTTATTTTTCTCAATCTTTGTTGCAATCAACTTAGCATGTTGCACAAGCAGTGAATATACCCCCGCCGGCCGGCTTACGCAAGTCGTGCTGTACGGATCGTCCCTGCCCGGATATACTCAACGGCGAGATTATTATAAAGCACCCCAGGGTAAACGAGATGAACGAAAAACCAACCCCGAAGAAGTCGAAATCGACTCCCACCGAGCGTTGGGCCAAGCGCTGCTTTTTACTGGCGATTATCCTGACGGGGATTATTGTCGGTTACATACAGTTTCGAGGCCCGATGCTGGGCTGGTCCGGCGACATTGAAGATGCTTTGGTAAAAGCCAGGGCGGAGAACCGAGCCGTCGTGGTCTTCGTGCGGTCATTCCCCGTCAGCGCCACCGGTAAGTGGATGGTCAGCGGGACGCTGAGCAAAAGCGCGAACAAAAAGGCTCTGGAAAAAGGCAACTTCCTTAAGGTGGAGATTCGATTAGACCGCTCCGCCGATTGGGCGAAGAAGTACGGTGTTACGAATACGCCGACGATGCTGCTCATCGCACCGGACGGAGAAAAATTTCACAAGCACGATGGAAAGATCGGAGAGACCGAATTCCGTAACGAGTTCCTCAAAGCCTTGTCGCCCAAGGGCGAGCCGTCAGGTCCTTCGGCGCAGACTTGACGGGCGATACCTGAAGATGCAGCGTATTGCTTCGATCCCGTCAGCCAGACCTATCTTCTTGCCCTGGCTTGCGGTCCGGGGTGCATAACTGATAGGCCTTTGGCGGACGCGCACGCCCAGTGCGGCGATCTTGGCTGTAACCTCAGGCTCGAAACCGAAGCGGTCCTGCTCCAGACGTATCCGCTCCAGCACATCCCGCCGGAACATCTTGTAGCAGGTTTCCATGTCCGCCAGGGCCAGTCCCGTTGTGCGATTGCTCAACCAGGTCAGGAACCTGTTGGCCAGGTAGTTGCTCATCCTCGCCCCAGCCCGTCCCGTGGTGAATCTGCTTCCATAGACGACGTCGGCGTCTCCTGCCAGCAGCGGTTCCAGCAGCGCCGGCAGGTCGGCTGGGTCGTATTCGAGGTCGGCGTCCTGGACGACGACGAAATCCCCCGTCGCCGCGGCGAATCCGGTTCGAAGCGCAGCGCCCTTTCCGATATTGTGCGGATGAAATTTTAAGACTATATCAGGCCGGTCGGCTGAAAGAGCCTGTAGTTGCTCGGTCGTTCCGTCGGTCGAGCCGTCATCGACCAGGATAATCTCCCGCCGGACGCCGCCTGAATCAGCGGTATCGAGACGGGTCAGTACCTCCCGCCAGGTGTCGCGTTCGTTATAAACGGGGACGACGATTGAAAGCGTTGCCTGCACGAAAAAACCTCAAAAAAAATTAAGCAGGGATACAAGGGATACACGGGATGAAAAATTAATAACAGAAAAAACGCTTACTGGTATATTTGAAAAATTATTGATCTGTTTTTATCCCCTGCATCCTCTGCATCCCTGCTATTTTTCTTCGCATTCGGTCTGGATGAACTGTCGGAAGGCATCCAGCAGTTTCGTGGTAATCGCGCCGGCCTTGCCGGAACCGATGACCCGCCCGTCCACTTTGGTAACGGCGATAACCTCGGCGGCGGTGCCGGTCAGGAAGCACTCGTCGGCGGAGCAGAGTTGCTCGACGGTAACGGCCCGCTCGTCCAGAGGGATGTCCAGGTTCCCACAGAGGCTAATGACGACCTGGCGTGTGATGCCGCGGAGGCCACAGGTCTCCGGCGGAGGAGTAATGACGACACCGTCGCAGACGATGAAGACGTTATCGCCGGTGGCTTCGGCGACTGTCCCGTCGGCGTTGAGCATAATCGCCTCGGCTGCACCGGCATCGACAGCCTCTATCCTGGCCATGATGTTATTGAGATAGTTGCAACTCTTTACCGCCGGCGAGAGCATCTCATGCGACATTCGCTGCGTTTTGGCGATAATCACTTCCAGGCCGGTTTCGTACATCTCCGGCGGATACAGCGCGATTTGGTCGGCGATAATGATGACGCTTCCACCGGAACACATGAACGGGTTCAATCCCAGCGTTCCGGACCCGCGGGTTACGACCAGGCGGATGTAACCGTCGGTTATACCGTTGGCGGCGATAATCCGGTACATCGCATCGACGATTTCCTGCTTCGCCGGCGGGATCGGCAGACGGATGCCCTCTGCCGAGGCGAAGAGGCGATCCATGTGCGCGTCGCACCGAAAAATCTTCCCGTTATAGACGCGGATACCCTCGAATACGCCGTTACCGTAAAGCACACCGTGGTCAAAAACCGATATGGCCGCTTCTTCGGCGTCCAGCAGTTCGCCGTTTATCCAGACCTTCATACCTTCAACACCTCAAATCCTGATGTATAAATATAACCCCTCCTGTGATTATCGTCCAGATACATCGGGTAGATGATTCAATAACTGAATAATGACTGATGACCAATCAATGACCAATTTATAATGCCTGAAATCATCGCCGTGCTTTTTTAGTCATTGGGCATTAGACATTCATTCATTTTAATCGTCCGTCGCGGAGGTGCAGGACCCGCGTAGCCGCTACGGCGAGGTCCTTGTCGTGCGTTACCATCACGATGGTCTGCCCGGCCTGGTTGAACGTCTTGAGCAGTTCCATAATCCGTCGGCCCGCCTTGGAGTCGAGGTTCCCGGTCGGCTCGTCGGCGAGGAGGATTTTCGGCGAGTTTATCAGCGCCCTTGCGATGGCGACCCGCTGACGCTCGCCGCCTGACAATTCTCTTGGGCGATGGTTAAGCCGCTCGCTTAGTCCGAGCCGATCGAGCAGTTCAATTGCCCGTTTTCTTGCCCCGCTGCGCACAGCCGACCAACGTAGCGGACTTGCGGCGGTCATCGCCGGCAGCAGCGTGTTCTCCAGAACGTTCAGCTCGCCCAGCAGATGGTAGAACTGAAAGACGAAACCAACATCGTTATGGCGGATTCGGTCTCGCTCTGCCGACATGAGGTCGGTGCCATTAAGGCCGTCGAGGACCACCTTTCCGGCGTCGGCTCCGTCCAGAAGACCCAGCAGGTGTAGCAGCGTGCTCTTTCCGCTGCCGGAAGCGCCGAGAATAGCCACAAATTCACCCCGCTTGACTGACAGGCTCACCCCGCGCAGGACGTGGAGGTCTTGCCGGCCCATGCGGTAGGACTTATGCAGATTGCGGGCATCTATCAACGGTTGATCCTGCTCGACCTGCACCGGCGCTGTCCGCCTCGGACCCAACAGCGACAGGACAATCAGCGGCAGCAGATCAACTACAAGCCCCGCCAGCAGGCTCAACAGTTGGGCCGGTAAAGAAGATACCCTGAAATACTCCGGCAGTACCACAGGGAGGATAGTAAAGGTTGTCAATAGTGTTATATGTATGACAAATCCCGCCGCCACGCTCAAGACTTGGAAGATGACCCACCCTGCGACGTTCCGCCGGAATGTGTGGGCCAGGTAGCCGATGCAGACGAATATCGGCCCGAAGGGAACCAGGACCATCCCGACCGTAAGGAGCACCCAAGGCCAGACCCTCCGCCCGCTCCGCCGGGCAATCTTCACCGACAGGTAGATGCTCAATCCCCATACGACCGTCATTGCCAGATTCAGCAGGCCTATGATCAGAAGCAGGATGGGGTCAATCTCATTCATATCGCAAGGCCTCAACCGGTTCCATAGCGGCGGCCCGAACGCTGGGAATCAGCGCTCCGACCAGTCCTGAAGCAACGGCCCATAGCCCGATTACCAGCGCCACTGCCGGGTCAACCTCGTTGGGAATCTTCTCGAACAGGAAAACGTCCCGCTCCCAGACGCGGAACCCGAACCATGTCGCCAACCAGTCCTGTATCTCGTTGATGTACCGCACGAAGAAATACCCGCCCAGAAGCCCCAGCACGCTTCCGAACAGGCCAGTAGCGGTTCCGAAGCCGAGGAATATCTGCGCCACTCCGGCCGATGAGCCGCCGACGGCGCGGATGACGCCGATGTCGCGTATCTTTTGCGTTACGATCATGTAAAAGATTGCAAAGATCAGCAGCACCGCCACGAATGAGATGATGCCGAACATCATCGTTACCAGCGTCCTCTGCTTCTCGATTGCGCCGATGTACTTTGCCTGTTTTTCCCGCCAGGTCTGCACCTCGGCGGGCGCGGCGGCGAATTTCTCCCACGCGGCGCTGACCTTGCGGCGCACCTGCACCAGTTGCAGGTCCGAAGCGTGGGGGCCCTTGACCTTAATCTGTATCTGCGTGCAGCGGGGGAAAATGACCATTTTGCCGGGATCGTCGGCCGAATACTCAGGCCCCATGTCCGTCAGTTCCTGGAGCGTCTCGAACGGCACGTACACTGTGTTGGAATCAACGACATACAGGTCGGTTTTGGCGTCGTCAATGACGGTGAACGCAGCGGTGCTGGGCGTGATAGTGGTGGACATTCCCCGCCCGAGCGGTAGAAGCGTCAGCACCACCCGCCTGCCGGGAGTTACCATCCGAATCGTCTCGCCGTCCGGAGTGCGGAAACTCAATCCGGTCAGCCCCAGCCCAAGGATCATCCGCTTTTCGGGCGAGCGGAAGTCCTTGCTGATCCTGTCGGCCGTCTCTTCGATCTGCTCGTTGAGCCGGCGAATTGTCTCGTCATTTCGCCGGCCCGCCGGCTTGGCCTGCTCTATCTCCAGTTCGCGGCGCATCCGCTCGACGATCTTTCGTCGCAGCAAGATACTTACGAGTATTTCCCGCTGCCAGGCGGCGTTTACGCCGGCGATGTTCAGTTTGTTCAGCAGTTGCTCGTCTTGTTTTTCTTCCGGCTTGTCCGATTCGCTCCGGCGGGCCCGTTCGATGAGTTCCATGTGCAGGCCCGTCCGTTCGATAAGTTGATCGATGGGCGGGTCGAACGAGGCGTCGTCCCGACCGGCCTGGACGAACATCCCGCGCTGAAAGTCCGTTACCCCAAGACGCTCCGGCAGGCGGATGCCGCATATCTGAACCGTATTGGTCAGATTCCCCACACGGAGCAGGCCATAGGTGTAGATGACGGGCGTGGCGGCATCGACTTCGGGCACTTCTTTCTTCAAATGAGCAATAAATTCGTCGTACCGCCTGATGCCCGATATGCTGGCAGTATCAATAACAATGTCGCCCGACAGGCCCCTTGCGGCATACTCGACCTTGCGCAGAAAACCGTCCATGACGCTGACGACGATTAACACGTTCGCCACGCACAACGCCACAGCCAATACCGCCACAAGCGCCAAGTAGCGCCGTCGAAGGTATCGCAAACATAGGAATAACTTATACATGGTTATTTGGTTGATCAGTTGATCAGCAAAACAGTTGATCAGTTGATCGGGGAAAGACCATTGAAGCCCAACCTGAACGGTTTCAATGTTTCACTGTTTCACTGATTCACTGTTTCACTATCTGTTTTCCGTTCCGGCCTGAGCATCGGAAACAGTATTACGTCTCTGATAGTTGTCCTGCCTGTCAGGAGCATAACGACGCGGTCGATTCCGATTCCCAACCCGCCGGCCGGCGGCATTCCGTGGCGAAGGGCGGTGATGAAATCCTCGTCCATCACACGCATCGTCTCACCGTCAGCCTCGCCTGCCAGTTGCTTACGGAAGTTCGCTTCCTGTACAGCAGGGTCGTTCAATTCGGTGTAAGCGTTGGCGATTTCCATACCGGCGATGAACAACTCGAACCGTTCCGCCAGCGTTTCGTCACCGGCCTTCCGCCGCGTCAACGGACACAGGTCGGCAGGATAATCCAGCACAAACGTCGGCTGGATCAGATGCTGCTCGACGGTCGCTTCGAAGACGTCGTTGATAACGATGGCGTCGGCCTTATTGGCCTCTTCAATGCCCAGTTTCCGGGCCTTTTCGCGCACCGCCGCTGCGTCGCGCATACTCACGCCGGCGTGCTCGTTGAGCAATTCTTCGTACGTCGCCCGCCGCCAGGGGCGAGTGTAATCTATCTCGATGTCCCCGAACTGCAACTTCGCCGACCCGCCGACGCGCTCTGCTGCCGTGGAAATCAGTTCCTCGGTAATCTCGGCCATTACGCCGTAATCGGCGCAGGCCTGGTAGAGTTCCAGCATCGTGAATTCAGGGTTATGCCGGCTGTCGAGACCTTCGTTGCGGAAGTTGCGATTGATTTCGAAGACCTTGCCCATCCCGCCTACCATCAGCCGCTTGAGGTACAGTTCCGGGCTGATCCGCAGGAACAGGTCGATATCGAGCGCGTTATGATGCGTCATAAACGGCCTGGCCGCCGCACCGCCGGCCAGCGATTGCATCATCGGCGTCTCAACCTCGCTGAAACCCCTGCCGTCGAGGGTGTCGCGGACATGCTTGATAATCTCTATTCGCTTTCGCGCCGTTTCCATCGTTTCCGGATTGCTCATCAGGTCGAGGTATCGTTGCCGGTAGCGGGTTTCGACATCGACCAGGCCATGGAATTTTTCAGGCATCGGCAGCAGCGACTTGCACAGCAGCGTCAATTTTTCGGCGAAGATGGTAATCTCGCCGGTGCG
>DAOVLS010000239.1 GCA_030631125.1 Planctomycetales bacterium | reverse complement strand
GGCAGCGACGAGACCCTGAGCGGCTGCTTCTTCGTAACCGGTCGTACCGTTGACCTGGCCGGCAAGGAACAACCCGGCCACCGCCTTGGTCTGAAGCGTCGGCTTCAATTGCGTCGGATCGGCGAAGTCATATTCGATCGCATAACCCCAGCGGAGGACTTCAGCCGACTCCAGGCCGGGGATGTTATGGACAATAATATCCTGCAAATCGACCGGTAGCGAAGTGGTAACGCCGTTCAGATAGACCCAGTTGGTCCCGCGGCCTTCCGGCTCGATGAATACCTGGTGGCTGGACTTTTCGGAAAAACGCTGCACCTTCAGTTCCAGCGACGGGCAGTATCGCGGGCCTGTCGAAGCAATCTGCCCGGAAAACACCGGCGCTCTGGCGAAGTTGTCGCGGATGACCTGATGGATTTTCTCGTTGGTCGATGTTATCCAGCAGGGAACCTGCTCGACTTCGAGCGTGTCGTTGAGGAATGAGAACGGTTTGGGCGTCTCGTCGCCGTCCTGGCGGATGCAGCGGCTGTAGTCGATGGTCTCCGCGGCGATTCGCGGACAGGTCCCCGTCTTCAGACGCCCCAGGCCGATACCGAGCGATTCCAGCGAAGCCGATAAACCTTCTGCCGACGGTTCGTCATACCGCCCGCCGGACCAGACTTTCTGCCCGCAGTGCATCAAACCGCGAAGGAAAGTCCCCGCCGTAACGATCACCGCACGAGTGCGAAGAATTGCGGATTCACCGATACGGATTCCAACCACACGGTTGTCTTCCGTAATGATTTCTGTGGCTTCGCCTTCGATGATGGTGAGGTTGTCGAGGGTTGCGAGGGTTTTCTGGACGAAGGCGGCGTATTCGTGTCGGTCGGACTGGCAGCGCGGACCCCGGACGGCTGGGCCTTTGGAGCGGTTGAGTATGCGGAACTGGATACCCGTCGCGTCGGCGGCCACGCCCATCAGCCCGCCGAGCGCGTCGATCTCGCGGACTATCTGCCCCTTGCCCACGCCCCCGATGGCGGGGTTGCATGACATCTGCGCAATGACCGAGGCATCCAGCGTTACCAGCGCCGTCGGCGCTCCGGTCCTCGCAGCCGACCATGCCGCCTCAACCCCGGCATGACCCCCACCGATTACCACAATGTCAAAATCATTGTCCACGTACAGATGTTAACACACCCAGCATCCGGAATCAGCCACGAAAAAACAAAGGCAATGCGGCAGCGGCGTTATCGCCGACGCATTGCCCGTTTTCTTTGTACGTATGGTTATTGACTTACGCTTCCGGCGCAGGAGGCGGAGGAGGCGCTGACCCGGCAGGTGCCGCCGCCAGTGCAGGTGCTACACCACCGGTGTACTTCGCATCGCCGAAACCGAGTATCGGGAAAAAGATGAAACCAAGGAACGCAAGCCCAATACCAAATCCGGTGCTCTTGCCGAAGTTCTCCGCCACGGCAATAGAGACGATAATGCTGACAACCAGGTTCGCTACCGGAACAAAATACAGAATAAACCACCACGTGGGTTTACCGGCGATTTCCAGAATAACGATTGCGTTGTAAATCGGAATGATCGCCGCCCATCCCGGCTGACCGGCCTTGACGAAAGCCTTCCACATGCCGGCAATAACAAGAACAACCAGAATCATATAAATTACAAATCCCATAACGGTCTCCTTTCCTTGCTCTGTGCTCACACCCCGGCGCATTCCATACGCCAGACATAACGAAGTGAATAAGTGACTGACAGAAGGCTATGCAGCGTTACACCTGCTGTCAAAAGTTTTTTTCACTTTTTATCCAGCCTGAACATCAAAGGTGCTATATTTTCAGAGATGTAATTTTTCACAAAACCAACAAGAGAACGAAAGGGATAAGCAAGATGGAAATACGGTATTTGAGCAGAGCGGACGTCGAAAATCTGAACGTCTCGATGAGGGAAGTTCTGGAGGCCGTTGATAACGGATTCCGCCTCAAAGGGCTTGGCAAAACGGAGATGCCGCCCAAGCCCGGCGTGCACCCCAGGGAAGATTGCTTTATCCACGCCATGCCGGCGTATGTCCGCGAGGTCGAATCCGCAGGCCTGAAATGGGTCAGCGGGTTCCCGACGAATATCGAAAAAGGGTTGCCATATATCACAGGCCTGCTGATTCTCAACGACACAGAGACGGGCTTGCCCATTGCCGTGATGGATTGTGCGTGGATAACCGCGATGCGTACCGGCGCAAGCGCGGGAATATCCGCGAAATACCTCGCACGCCCCGGAAGCAGCGTGGCTGGGATAATTGGCTGTGGCGTTCAGGCGCGGACGAGCCTGATGGCGCTGGTCGAGACCCTCCCGAAACTGCAAGAGGTCCGATGCTATGATCTGTACCCCCAAGCCACCAAAAAATTCATCGCCGATATGAGCGGGCGTTTCAACCAACTCAAGTTCATCGCCTGCGATAATCCCGCCGAGATGGCGACCGGTTCGGACGTTATTGTTTCTGCAACTTCTATCCTCAAGGGCGCCGAGCCGCCGCTGGATGAAAGCATGTTCAACGAAGGATGCCTGGCCGTTTCGCTCGACTACGATTCAGCCTGGACTTCCGGCGTGATGACCGCTGCCGATAAGTTCGTCAGCGACGATATAAATCAATTACTCAGCACCAAGGCCCACGGTATCTTTTTCGGCGGGATTCCCGACGAAATTTCCGCCGACCTCGGCGAACTCGCAGCCGGTCTCAAGCCCGGAAGAGAAAACGACTCCGAACGAATCTTCTCAATGAATATGGGAATCGCCGTCGATGACATGGTAACAGCCAAGGTGCTGTATCAACGGGCAGGCGAAATGAATATCGGCGTAACACTGCCTCTGTAAAATCATAGAACGAAGACATCGGAAGCGAACTATGACACCCGGAATGTGGAGCAGTTATCTTATCGAGTTGTCGCCTGAAGAGATGGTTCAGACCTTCGCGGCAAAGGACTGGCGGCGCCTGGAATTATCCGACGAGCACGCCGAAATGCTCCTGCAAAGGCCGGACCCGTCCGCTACGGGCGAAGCCTTCAAAAAATTCGCATCCGACAACGGCGTCGCCTTCCCTCAAGGACACCTCTGGCTGACCTGCGACATCGCCACCGACAACCAGGACGAGACAATCGACACCCTCAAACGATGGCTCGACCTGTTCGTCGCCGTCGGTATCGGTGCGGCCGTGCTGCATCCCGGCGGGTTCGAACTGATAGATCAGGGCTGCGAACGTCAGAAGATTCGGGAACTGAACCTGCGGGCTTTGGGCGCACTGACGGACTATATTCAGGGAACCGACCTGATGATATGCCTGGAGAACATCCCGAAAACCGCGCCGGAGGCAGAAGATTTATGCGCGATAATCCAGGCCGTCGGCTCCGGGCAACTGGGGATATGCCTCGATACGGGGCATCTGAACATGACAAGCGGTGATCAAACGGGGTTCATCGGCAAGGCTGGAGGTCTGCTCAAGGCCGTTCACGTAGCCGACAATGACGGGTCCGGCGATCAGCATCTAATGCCCTACGGACGGGGCACAGTTGCGTGGGATGACGTAATCTCGGGGCTTAAGGAAATCCATTATGAGGGGCTTTTCAATTTCGAAATCGGTGGCGAAATCAAATGCCCGCTTCCCGTCCGCCTGGCAAAACTGGATTATCTGAAGACGATTGTGCATTTGATGATTGATAATTAGTAACGGCCCGACAATTTTCATTATCGAAGCCAGCATGGACGCTCACGACGGCAGTCGGTAGCGCGAGCAACTTGTTGCTCGCGCCCACGCTATGCTACGCTGCCGCGACAGGTACCGCATGCAACCACTTGCACGCCCTACGACTACCAACTATAAACATTCGCATGCCAATTCTCACGACCCTCAAGCTGGCAAGATATGTCAAGGATTTCTGGCGACATCCTGCGGCTGGGGCAATGATCACAGTTGCCGCTGCGGGGATATGTTTGCTTCTCACCAATATAGAATTGGTTAAAAGTCTCATCTTGGGGCACGAAAAAGTCGCTTGGCTAGTCATAGTTGTGGTCTGCTTTATAACGTTTTTTGTTTGGGTGTATTTTCGATCACCACGGTCGACCAAGCGAGGATGCATCGGTTTCGCAATAGCGATCACGCTTCCACATGGGGAGGATCATAGTAAGGTTCTTGAAAGGGATTTCATCACCGCGATAAAACGCCAGATACATGGATTTTCAACAACAGCCAAATGCGACTGCTTTGAACTGCCAGCCTACTACTGCAAGCAGGTTACTGGAAACAAAGAGGCAACTAATCTCATGAAACGAGTGCGTGGGCATTGCCTGCTTTGGGGCGCGTTCAATGTTAGGAACTTAAACGGGCAGCCGCACTATGTGGCAGATCTTCGCTGGGTGGTTTCGCATCTCCCAATCCCCGAGCCCGCTAGCAGGCAATTCTCGCAGGACGTCGGGCAGGTATGGGCAAAGCGATGCGTTATCCCGCTAGCGAACGACTTGCTGGGACTTGAGTTCTCGTATCGCTATTTTGCTCTCGTCATCCAATACATCGTTGGAACCGCCGCGTTTGTTTCGCATGATCCGCAGTGCGCCATAGGGCTATTTGAGCAGTTGCGTAAGCAAATCGACACGATTGCCGGAGGCTCCGATGGAGTGCCGACATTCCTCAAGAACCTGCGTTCCAAGGCTTTGCGCGGGCTCGCACAGTGCAACACGGTCCTGCACGGCGCATACTACAAAGCCTGGCGTGAGAATAGATCGACGGACGACCTCAACAGGATGAAGGAACATGTTGACCGCGTGCTCGCGGACGATCCGAATAACTACGCCGCGCGTCTCTGCTTGGC
>DAOVLS010000314.1 GCA_030631125.1 Planctomycetales bacterium | reverse complement strand
TTTTTGATTTTTGATTGAAAACAACACAAAGCCCGCACTTGAACGGAGTGAAAATGCGGGAATAGGTTTACTGAAATGATACCGACGATAATTTTGGCGGTGTGTGTGATGCTTGCGTTGGCGGGCGTTTTTGCGGTCCTGCTGGGCTGGGCGAACGTTCGCTGGCATGTCGATGTGCCGGCGAAGTTGCAGCATTTAATGGATGCGATGCCCGGCGCCAACTGCGGCGGGTGCGGGTACGTCGGATGCAGCGAGTACGCCGAAGCCGTTTTCCACGACGGCGCACCACCGGATAAGTGTCCCGTCGGCGGAGCGGCAGTTGCAGAACGCATCGCCGAGATTATGGACATCGAACATACCGCCGGCGCTCCTTCGCGTCCGGTGGTCCTCTGCGGAGCCGACTTTGACGCACGACTGAAACGCCCGGAATATCGCGGCGAGCCGACCTGTTCCGCCGCTGTAATGGTCGCCGGCGTGCAGGGCTGCACCTTTGGCTGCCTGGGCCTGGGCGATTGCGTAGAGGTGTGCAAATTCGACGCTATTTACATCGTCAACGGCTTGGCCGTCGTCGATTACGAAAAATGCGTCGGATGCGGCGCATGCGTCCGCGCCTGCCCGCGAAATATCATTCAGATGGTCCCGTTCCACGCCGACGCGATGGCCGTGGTTGCCTGCTCGAATCTCGATCCCGGAAAGGTTGTCCGAGGCGATTGCACCGTCGGCTGCATCGGCTGCGGAATCTGCGCCAAACTCGACGACATCTTCACCGTCGCCGACAACAACGCATCAATCGACTATGAGCGATACGAACCGGAAACCGATCTTTCCGCCGCTATCGAAAAATGCCCCCGAAAAACCATCCGCCATGCGGGTAAATAGCATTTCAAACTATCGCACGCAGTATTACCGATGGTATAATGAACTCGGCGGTATCGATTGTTGGAGTCTCTGCCATGGAAACAGACAAACTACTCAAACAGGTCAAGTCGCTGCTTCAGGAGGCGTTCGGCGAGCGCTTGCGAGGCGTGATTCTCTACGGCTCGGAGGCGCGCGGTCAGGCAGAACCCGACAGTGACATCGACTTTCTCGTCCTTCTGGAAGGACCTGTGAATCATCAATCCGATTCGTGGACGTGCATCCGCAGCCTGTACGATCTGGTCTTGGAGATGGAGCGCCCCATCCACGCCAAGCCGGTGGATATTCGCGACTACGAAGCACAGGAGTACCCGCTTTACCAAGACGCCAAACATGAAGGAGTGTTTGCGTGAGTCCGCCGTCAGATGATTTGTGGTTTAGTGCAAAGGACGCTCTCCGTGCGGCGAAAACCGTCTTTCCGGTAAGTCCCGATTCTGCCGCTTCCCGCGCCTATTACGCCGCCTTCTACGCCGTTTCGGCCCTGTTTGCGCTGGAAGGGAAAACCTTCAGGAAACATTCTGCAATTGAAGCAGCGGTCCATCGCGACCTGGTTAAACCTGGACGCTGGGACGTGGAATTGGGACAGGAGTATTCAAAACTTCTGGAGGCAAGGAACGTTGGGGATTATAGCGTCGGACAACACGTAACCGGCGAAGAGGCCGAAGAGGCGATCCAGATCGCCGGCGATATTTTGCGAGCCGTTTCCCAAGCCAATCCGGAAGAGTTCACCGGCCTGGATGAAATTTGACGAAACCTCTTCACAATCGAACAGGTAATACCTTTGCCTGACAGCGACGATATGAAAAAAACCGACCAAAAGAAACCCGTCCGGAGGATACGCAGATTATTCTGGTTGGTTGTCCGTATCGTTTTCTTCTCTCTCACAGGCTTTTTGATCATCCTCTATTTTTTCCAGTCGCGTTTTGTGTTTTTTCCAAGTCACGAAATCGAGGCGACGCCGGAAGACGTCGGCCTGACGTATGAATCCGTCGAGATTACGACTTCCGACGGCGTGAAAATCACCGGCTGGTTCGTTCAGGCCAAGAACGCCAGGGGAACGGTCCTCTTTTTCCACGGCAACGGCGGGAATATCTCGCATCGCCTGTATTCGCTCCACATTTTCCACGAACTGGGCCTCAGCGCGCTCATTATTGATTATCGCGGCTACGGGCGGAGCGAGGGAAAGCCTTCCGAGGAAGGTATATATCTGGACGCCGAGGCCGCGTGGAAATACCTCGTCGAACAGCGGAGTATCAAGCCCGACGAGATCATCCTCTTTGGCCGGTCGCTCGGTGGAGCCGTCGCGGTGAACCTCGCCGGAAAGCACAAGCCCAAAGCGCTCATCGTCGAATCGACCTTTACGTCCATCCCGGAAATCGGCTCGGATGTTTATCCTTTCCTTCCGTGCGCGCTGTTGAGGCTGCTGTCGCGCTATCAATTCAACGCGACCGAAGGCATCTCGCAGGTGGATTGTCCGGTCCTTGTCGTCCACAGCCGGGACGACGAGATGATCCCCTTCGCCCATGGCCGGGCGATCTTCGACGCCGCCGGCGAGCCTAAGGAGTTCCTCGAAACCACCGGCTCGCACAATGACGGGTTTATAGTTTCGGGCCTGACCTACAAAGATGGCCTGGATAAGTTCATTTCGAGTCATCTGGGAACCCAGCCTGCTGCGCCGACCACGGCTGGACGGGCGATTCCAAAACAGCCCCGCGATTACAAGGTCGTTCACGTATTCGTTGCTCTTTGCGACAACCGCCACCAGGGAATCGCGCCGGTCCCAGCTAGCCTGGGCAATGGGCAGGATCCGCGAAACAACCTCTACTGGGGCGCAATGTACGGCGTAAAGACGTTCTTTACCCGCTCGCCGCATTGGGAGAAACTCGGCAACTCCGCAAAACCATCCAGCGACGCGATTCTCAAACGGTGCGTCTTCAGAAACACAGGTTCGGGTCCGACGGTGTACGTTGTGGCCGACGCCTACGACGGGGCCTGCATGAAAACGGCGATGTCGGATTTCTTCAACGCCGCTGTCGGGCTGAACGTTACCGAGGTCGTTGGTTCCGATGGTCAGGTCCGTCTTCAGGCGGGCGGGTATTCCGACATGGTCTGTTTTGTCGGGCACAACGGCCTGATGGACGTTCGCGTGTCGGAGTTTCCCGAAAACCGGGGGACGCCGAATCCCGCCTGCGCCGTCGTCCTGGCGTGCAGGAGCCACTCCTATTTCGTCGTCCCGCTGCGTAAGGCCAACTGCAAACCGCTGATTACCACCGCAGGAAATATGGCGCCGGAGGCCTACACGCTCGATGCGATTATTCGCAGTTGGTCTGACGGCGAAAATTCCGCCGCCACAAGGCAAAAGGCTGCCGACGCCTACGCAAAATATCAGAAATGCTCCCGGCAGGCTGCGATGCAACTGTTTGTAAATGACCAGTGAGTCTGTACAATCCGGTTATGCTGTGGCTGCCTTTCCTGGTCTTCTGGGTTATCATCTTCCTCGCTCGCCATGAGTTGGGATGGCGGGGATCTGCGATTGCCGTGGCTATTTGGCTCGGTCTCTTGATGGGATTCGCATACTTGGGAATATCCCCATACATCTTTGTCGCTGCCCAGGCCCTTATGGATTGCATCCTCATCATTGTAATCTTTGGCGGAGATATAAGAATCAGATGAGCATCTACCGCTGATTTCCTCCGCGAGAAGCCGCAGAGAACCAGAGAATAGTTCGTAGAGCGGGCCTACTGACTGGAAATTGGCGGGAATTGAAGAGGTCAAAGAAATGGAAATCACACCGGGCAGGACGAAGGTTAGTTGGGTCGGAACGGGGATCATGGGTTCATCCATGGCGGGGCATCTTATCAAGGGCGGTTATTCGCTGAGCGTGCATAATCGCACGCCCGCCAAGGCCGATGGTTTGCTGAAGGCCGGTGCTGAATGGGCGGACACGCCGAAAGCCTGCGCCGCCGACGCCGACGTAGTCTTCACAATTGTCGGCTTTCCACCCGACGTCGAAGAAGTCCATCTCGGCGATAACGGCGTCATCCAAACCATCCGC
>DAOVLS010000317.1 GCA_030631125.1 Planctomycetales bacterium | reverse complement strand
TGCCACGTCGTCGGCGACAAGGGCGGCGTCGGTATCGACCCGCTGAGCGTTCAAATGGAAGTCGGCGGACACCTGATGGACTGCACGCCGAAACACATCCAGGAAAACAACGCATATCACGAAGAGATAGCAGCCTTCGTGAACGCCGTCGCCCATAACAAACCTGTTCCGGTCCCCGCCACCGAGGCCATATGGACTACGAAGATCATCGACGCCATCTACGCTTCGTCAAAAGCGAATAAGGAAATACGTCTGAAATAGCGAAGAAAAGGAATGTGATGTGTCGAACCAAATAGTCTCACTGAATGTCGATTTCAATGACGAGATTTTAAACTGCGAGGAATTCGGATACAGCCAATACGATGAAGACAAAATAAGACTCCTTGTGGAAATGGCTGCCAACAGCGGCTTCAATCGTATTCTTTGGCGCATTTCCGTATGCGGGAAAGTAGATTACCCCAGCAAAGTCGAGAACGTTTACGACTATTCGCAGCATAACAAAATACCCATATCCGACGAGTACGATCCACTCAAAATCGCCGCGAAGTACGCACGACAATTCGGCGTCGAAATATACGCATGGATGACGCTCTATGACGACAACCCCGCGGCTATGCAAAACGGATCGAATGACATGGCCAGTGTGCTGTGCGAAACGCATCCGGAATGGCAACTATTGAGCAGGGACGGCGGCGAATACTACCAGGGCGTATTCTGCTACGCATATCCAGGCGTCAGAGAGCATAAACTCGCAATGCTGGCCGAACTTGCCCAATACGACATTGACGGAATCTTTCTCAGCACCCGACACCACAGCCGGACGCAGGAGTTCTGGGACAAGTCGATGGAATACATCGACGGAAAGATAACTTTTGAAGAACTCGACAGGTATGCAGACAGGGCAAGAGACAACTTCGGATTCAATGACCCGATAGTCGAAGAATACAAAAAAAGATACGAAGCAGACATCCGCACAGAGGAATTCGACAGGGAACTTTGGAACAAATTACGTGGCGAATACCTCACGTTGTTCCTCAGTGAAGCGAAACAGTTGCTCTCGTCGCACGATATGCCACTGTCAATGATGGTAAAAGATGAGAACAGGGGTAAAAGTATCGGCGGGCACCAGTTGGGCTGGATTTTGGGCGACCTTTATACGGACTGGGAGAAATGGGTCGAAGACGGCGTCATTGACGAACTTTGCCTCTATGACGAAGAGAGGCTGACATGGTGGAACTTTCGGGAAGACAACTGGCCGGATGGCGCGCTTGATTTCGTCGAGAAGTACCGCAGTGTAGCCAATGACAAGGTGAAGTTGCTTCTCTGGATTGATGTGCGGATGTCGGAATGGCGGGCAAATCCCACCTACATGGAGAGGTACGGACATCCCGGCAGACCCTGGCACGGCGGCCGTCAAGGACCCCATGCCGCCGACACCAAGCCGCCGGAGGTAATCGAGAAGATGATGACCGCTACTCTGGCGTCGGCCGCCGACGGATTCACACTGCACGAAGCGCAGAACATCGAATGGTTCAGCCTCTGGAAGAGCATCAAGGACGTCGCCGGCGGACAGTAAAAACGATCTTATGGTCGTTGGCGAAACGAAAAGGGGTTCCCCGTGGGGGAAGAAGAATATTTATCACGCCGGAAACCGACCAAGCACCGTCTTGTGTACGCGACGGTAACGATTGTCCTTGGGGCAATCGGGCACTATACCATGGTGCTGCCTGTCTTTCGTGATGCGCTCCAGTCGTATTTCGGGATTGGCATTGAGCGTTTCGGCCTGCTGCTCAGCGTCGGAATGATACCCGGTGCGGTGGCTGTGTTGGTGGGGGGTGCGTTGATTAATCGTTTTGGTCCCAGGGCGGTGGTCAGGGGCGCGCTTGCAGGGGTCGCTGCCGGGATGTGCGTAGCGGCTGCCGGCAGGTTGTGGACCGTAATGATGCTGGCGCTGGTCCTGGTGGCGTGTTTCATGCAGACCCTCGGCATCGCCACTCAGTCTTTCCTCGTGAGGCTCTTTCCGCACCGTCGTCGGCGTGTGCTTTCGCTCAACCTGGTAATGGGCGGAACGGCTGGGATACTCTACCCGCTGTGGGCGGAATATCTCCTCCACCTGGAACAAACGAGCGCCCGGATAACCTTTTCGCACGTTTTGCACGTACCGTTTGGGTTTGTTGCGGCGCTGCTTTTGGCGGGCAGTTTTTTTTACCGTAAAGGAACGTCGTTCTCCCGTACCGGACCAACCGAATCAGCCCCGAACAAGTGGTATCACCTCCGGCTTGCCGGTGGGCGGTGGTTGCTCGTCGCCTTGGCGGCCTTGCATGGGATATGCGACTCGGCAGCGTGTTTGTGGCTGCCGAGGGTGCTGGGTGGCGATTGTTTCTCCGTGCGGACGTTTGCGCCGGGGTTCGTACTGGCGGCAGCCGCTCTGGCCTACGTCATATCGCGCCTGGTCCTGGCCGCTCTTCCCGAACGGGCGGGAACAAGGATAATGCTCGTCGTTCCGGGCCTGTTGGGCGGGGGGGTATTCATCGCAGGGATACTTTCACGCAATCAGGCATTGACGGCGGGAGGATTTGTATTGGGGTCGCTTCTCTGGTCGCTGGAATATCCTGCCATACTCGCGATGTTGGCAGGGGACGAGCACCGACGATTCGGCTCGGCCCTTGCGGTCATGACGATCGCAACCGGCGTGGGAACGTTCCTGACGGTCAACCTTATGGGCCGGTTGGCCGCCGCTGTGGGCGAAACAGGGTTGTGGGCGATTCTGCTCATCCCGGCTGCGGGATTCCCACTCATCTGCATTGGCGGGACGGTCTGGCTTCTCCGGTTCGGACCGAAACCCAATCCAAAGCAGTGAGTCTAAATATCGCCGAGGAAGCGCAACTCGCGGAGGAAATCCGCATCGAGTTTCAGGCCTAGATTCTCCGCTTCCTGGGCGTCCTTCCATGCCTTGCGGTGCTTACCCCGGCGGAAGTGTGAGACCGCGCGGTTGTAAAACGTCTCGCCTGCCTCGGCGGGGTCGGAATAAAACGTCAGCGCCCTGTTGTAATAGCGAATGGCCTCGCGGTGATCTTCCATTCCGGCATACGCCAGTCCGACCGTATCATAAGCGTCGGCAAGGTTTGGTTTCAGTTCAATGGCTGTTAGTCCGTCGGACAGGGCCTGCTCGTAATTGCCGAGTTTACAGTACGCCATCGCCCGCTCATTGTAGGCTTCGGCATAGTCAGGATCGATTTCGACGGCCTGGTCGAAATCCGCGACGGCGGCGTCGAGATTGCCCAGTTCGACGTAACTGACACCACGGAACCTGCAAGCCAATACATGGTCAGGCTCGATTTCGATTGCCTTGCTGAAGCAGGAGACAGCCTCTTCGTAACGCTTCAGACGCATCAGGCAGCCTCCTTTGTCGTACCACGGAACGGGGCTGTCCGGTTCGACGGCGATTGCTTCGTCGTAGCAGGCGAGGGCTTCTTCGTCGCGGTCAAGAGCGTTCAGAACGTATGCCTTACCGACCCACACTTCCGGATGGTCGGCGTCGATGCGGAGCGATTCGTCGAGACATACCAGCGCTTCGTCTGCTCGTTCCAGGCTCGCAAGGCACATAGCCTTGTGGTACCAGGCCTCGGCGCATTCCGGCTCGACGACAATCGCCTCCTCGAAGCAGGCCATCGCTTCGTTAATAAGCCAGCGGCCCCTAAGGGTCATGCCGGCGTCGATGCAGTCCCGTGCTCGCTGGTTTTCGTCCATACCGATACGATACGCCACTTTACCCGCCCCCGCCAAGGCGCAATCGTCGAACTCTGCTTGACATGTTCGTAGTCGTAATCCCATGAAAGGTTGTCTCCCATGATCTATCTTTTGGGTATCTAAATTACTCGAAAGACAGGAAGGAGAACAGCCATGAAGAAGTTGTACGCAAATGTAGCATTTGGCGGCATGGACGTCCATTATAAGTTCACC
>DAOVLS010000018.1 GCA_030631125.1 Planctomycetales bacterium | reverse complement strand
GTCCTGCGGGCGAAAACAGAAGTCCTGGCCTACGGGCTGACGCCTGCGCCGCTCGGAAAGACTTTCCTGTACGTTACGGCCAATATCTTTTCAGGCCGGACCGCTTTAGACATCAATACTACTGGTGGGGCGGTGGTGCTGGACAGCGATGCAGGTAAAATTTCACCGCTGGGCCTTGCCGCGACCGGCTCGATTGTGCCGCGGTCGGCCAAGGCCTCTGTGATCAGCATCCCGCCGGCCGCTACGCGCCTTGAGACCTTCGTCTTTCTTGTGCCGGAGGGGTTCGGCGGGGGAAAATTGACAATAACCGGCGTCGGTGAGGCAGAATTGCCCGCGCTGCCCAAAGCCCCGCTGATTGACCCGTCGGCCATAATCGGTACGTATGTCGAAGCCGGTCGGTATCTGCGTGTGGCCTTTGAGAATCCGATAATGGAGCGTTTGCGGGCGGGGGGCGTTCACCGGCTTGTTATCAAAAAGCGTGGTAAGCGGTTCACAATCTCGCTGCCGCCGACGCGCCTGCTGGGCAGGGCGCATTCAGCCAACGCCGGAACCTACGCCGCTATGCTCACCGACGGAAAAACTCACCTCCAATGCCATCTCCGGCTGATTGATTCGGGCAAACGGCTCATTCTCTACCTGTCGGAAAAACCTTTTCATCAGATAATATATAAGAAGAAATAGTAAATCGGGATGACCGATTTTGTAGCCCTGAAAGGGCATCGGACAGTAGCCGTGGGCGTAAGCCCACGGTAAATAAGGTGTTATGAATATCAGTCCCGAAGGGACGAAGGAGAAAAGACGCGATCTTTCCGGCAGCCCTTACATCTCCGACGCCCCCTCGGGGCTGTTTTCTAACATCCCGTTTTCCGGAGGCTTACGCCTCCGGCTACCATCCGCCAGCCCTTCGGGCTTATAGGAATCGGTCAGTTTGAGTAATAAGGAGTTATGGATATGGACGAACCGAACGAACAGGAAGGAAAGGTGCAACGGATTCTCAAATTTTTGGCGGGTTTTATACTGGTGTATATAATTATCGCGTTGCCTTTAGCGATCTGCATGCCAACAGGTGGCCGAAGCAAGGAATTAGCCAAACAGTCCATATGCGGGGCGAATCTCAAAGGGATCGGTAATGGCGTTGTGTTGTATGCAGATGAGAATGATGATTTGTTCCCGCCGGACTTGGCGACGCTGGTGCAGGCTGATAATGTCTCGCCCGGAATGTTTGTCTGCCCGTCTTCCGGTACAAAACGTGCGACAACAACACGCCCAGCCGACATTGAGGCACATTGCGACTACATATATGTGTCGGGTTTTGATTGGGATACTCCCGGCGGCCTTATTCTCGCCTTCGAACTTCCCGCCAATCACGGGCAGGAGTACGTCAACGTGCTCTATGTTGCCACCAATGTAAAGGGTACGGGAGACATGACTGTATTCGCTGGGGAACTTCAACGCCTCAACGAGTACATTGCTGAAGAGAGGAGAGCGGGACAATGAAGAATTCTTCGCCATTTACGTGGGGAGTAGCAATAAGCCTTTTAGCGGTCGTTGTTTTTTTCGTCTGCCTGTCTATGTATTTTGAGTGGAAGGATCGGCATCCGTTCCGGTTGCAGATGACTCTTTCGATCGAGCAGATTCGCAAGGTCGGCGGGGCGGTGGCTGCTTATGAGAAATCGAATCAGCGCCGGCCTGTGAATCTCGAAGCGCTGGTCAAGGCGGACCTGCTCTCAGCGGGGGATCTGTTCGACCGGAAGCGTTCGCCGATCCCAGCCATTGATGCGACCACCGGTCGATTCGGTTCCAACCCGGACGTCCTGTATTTCCCTGCCTTGCGGAAGACCGACCCTGCCGACCTTGTGCTGCTGTGCACGATTACCACCCGCAAGCGAGGCGAGCCTCTCCTGGCGGTAATGAACGATTATCGCACCGTCGAATTGACGCCGCGTGAACTTCGCACAGCCCTGCAACGTACCTATTCCTACCTCGGCAAGAAAATTGAGCATAATTTTCCTGTGTAAAATAGCCGATAAAATCAGTCGCGGGCGGGTTTTGTCTGCGCCGCCCGTGTAACCTTATAAATAAGGATGGCGATACCTTGATGAAACCGTTGCGGACGTTCAGGATTGAGCCGTCGCTGCCTGACGAGTTATCAGGTCTGCTTAACCTCGCGTACAACCTTCGCTGGTCATGGCGTGGCGAGGTGCGCGAGGTCTTTCGCCGGCTTGATGCGAGGCTTTGGGAGACGACGGGGCATAACCCGGTGGCGATGCTGGGGCAGATCGAGCAGCCCCGCCTTGAGGCGGTTACGAAAGACGCCGGATTTATGACGCAGTTCCGGCGCGAGCACAGCGAGTTGCAGGAATACCTTGCCCGCAAAGGCTGGTGGTGCCAGAAGTACGGCGTAAGGGAAAAGCCCGAAATGGCCTATTTCTGTGCCGAATTCGGGCTGACCGAGTGCATCCCCATTTACTCCGGCGGGCTTGGAATCCTCGCCGGCGACCACCTCAAGAGCGCTTCGGAACTGTGCCTGCCGCTGGTGGGCGTCGGACTGCTCTATCAGCAGGGCTACTTCCGCCAGAGACTGAACGCCGACGGGTGGCAACTGGAATCGTACCCCCACAACGACTTTCATAACATGCCCGTCCAGCCGGTCATTGTCAATGACGAGCCGGTAACGACGGAGGTGGAATTTCCGGGCCGACAGGTAAAAATCCAGGTATGGGTGGTGCACGTCGGTCGTGTGAATCTCTATCTGCTGGATACCAACCTTCCGGAGAATTCGCCCGAGGACCGGCGGATTACGGACCAGTTGTACGGCGGGGATCAGGAGACGCGGATACGCCAGGAGATAATCCTCGGCATCGGGGGCGTGCGGGCTTTGGCGGCGATAGGGATCGAGCCGGGAGTCTTCCACACAAACGAAGGTCATTCGGCTTTTTTGAGTTTGGAGCGGATTCGCCGGCTCATGGTCGAGCGAGGCGTTTCGTTCACCACCGCCCGCGAAGCGGTGTCGGCCTCGAACGTCTTCACCACGCACACGCCGGTTCCGGCAGGTAACGACGCCTTCGATCCGGCGATGATTGAGCGATATTTCAGCGGATACCGGGAGCAGTTGGGCTTTTCGCGTGAGCAGTTCCTCTCGCTGGGGCGGCAGGACGAAGGCAACGGCGACGAACCGATGAGCCTGACCGTTCTGGCGATGAGGCTGAGCAGTAACAGAAACGCCGTGAGCGAACTCCACGGACACGTCAGCCGGACCCTTTGGTCCGGCATCTGGCCGAACCTTCCCGTCGATGAGGTTCCGATTACTCACTTCACCAACGGCGTTCACACGAGGAGTTGGATAAGTTACAGTCTCACCGGGCTTTACGACAGGTACCTCGGTCCGACCTGGAAGGAGCGTCCCGCCGACGGGAACATATGGGAGGCAGTGAACCAGATTCCCGATACGGAGTTGTGGCGGACACACGAGCGTCGGCGCGAGAGGCTCGTGGCGTTCGCCCGCCGCAGGCTTCGAGAACAGTTGTCCCGCAGCGGGGCGGGCGCATCGGCGTTGGCCGGTGCGGACGAAGTGCTCGATTCCGAGACGCTGACCATCGGCTTCGCACGCCGATTCGCCACGTACAAGCGGGCGAACCTCATCCTCCAGGATGTCGAGCGGCTGGAGCGATTGCTGAACAATACGGAAATGCCCGTACAGATTATCTTCGCCGGAAAGGCCCACCCGCGCGACAATCCCGGCAAGGAACTGATCCGCCAGATAGTCCACATCAGTCGGAGAGATGAATTCCGCCGAAGAATAGTCTTCCTGGAAGATTACGATATGAACCTCGCCCGTTACCTGGTGCAGGGCGTGGATGTCTGGCTGAACACGCCGCTTCGTCCGATGGAGGCGTCCGGCACGAGCGGAATGAAGGTCGCCGCCAACGGCGGACTTAACGTCTCCATACTCGACGGATGGTGGAACGAGGGATACGACGGAGACGTGGGGTGGGCGATAGGATCGGGAGAAAGATACCAGGACCTCGATTACCAGAACGCCGTCGAAAGCCGGGCGCTTTACGACCTGCTGGAAAAGGAGGTCGCGCCGACGTTCTACAAGCGTGGTCCGGACGGCCTGCCCAGAGCGTGGATCGCAAAGATGAAAGCGTCAATGCGGAAACTTACACCGTTCTTCAGCTCCAATCGCCTGGTGCGCGAATATACCGAAAAATTCTACCTGCCGGCGATCGAGCGGTGGGGCAACCTGGTGGCCGAAGACCTTACCGAAGCGAAAAACCTCTCACAGTGGAAGCAGTGGCTGACGGAGAAATTCGCCCAGGTGCGGATTGAGGACGTTCGGGACAACATCAACGGCGTCTCGCGCGTGGGGCAATTGGTCAGGGTTGAAGCCACAATCATGCTGGGTGAAATCAGCCCGGAGAACGTTTCCGTACAGTTGTATCACGGGCAGTTGGACCCCGACGGTCAATTCAGGCAAGGCCGGACGGCGGAAATGACCCTGCAGGGACAGTGCGATGCCGAAGGCAGGCTTAATTACGCCGCAGATGTCTCATCCGGACAAACCGGCCTGGCCGGGTACACCGTACGAATCCTGCCACGGCACAAAGCCATGCCGGACCCCAGAGAAATGGGACTTATTAAATGGGCGTAGAGAATTAGCAAGGATACAGGGGAGAAAATATCAATTATTTTTGTTATCCCGTGCATCCCCTGCATCCCTGCTAACTTTCTAGAAAAGAGTTTGACTTTCCCCGGCAGGGGGATATGCTTGGGGCGTCAGGGCAAAGCCGCCCAGGCAGTATAATATGTTGACAAACACCACCACGAATTCGTGACGACCAGGCCGGACAAGTCGAGACCGGTCAGGCCAATTCCGCTTGGCGCCTTTGGCGCGTCCTGTTGGCAGGCGATGGACTGCCCAACGAACCGCCCGGCGTATTTCCCGAGAAACGCACTATGGCTATGATTGTAGTGAAATTACCTGACGGTAGCAGCAGGCAGTACGAGCATACGGTTACTCCGGCGCGAGTGGCGGGGGACATCTCGCCGCGACTGGCGGCCGCCGCCGTCGCCGCTGAAGTGGACGGCCAGGCCGTCGATCTCAACGTCGAACTGTCCGACGGCGAGCACACCGTCAAAATCCTCACCGACCGCGACGAACAGTCGCTGGAAATCCTCCGCCACACCGCCGCGCATGTCCTCGCCCAGGCAGTCCGACAACTCTACGGTGGAAAGGTTCAATACACCATAGGCCCGGCCCTTACCGACGATTTCCAGTACGGCTTCTACTACGACTTCGACCTGCCGGAACCTATCAGCGCAGAAGACCTGCCGAAAATCGAAGCCGAGATGAAGAAAATTGTCGGCGAGAACATCCCCATTGTTCGCAGCGAACTGCCGATTACCAAGGCACGGAAACGCTTTGCCGAACTGGGTCAGGATTACAAGGCCGAGATGATCGACGACCTTATCCGCGACGAGGGCGTCGAAACCGTCAGCCTTTACGAGCAGAGCGATTTCGTGGATATGTGCCGCGGGCCGCACCTGCCGAACACCGGAAAGATCAAGGCTTTCAAGTTGCTGACCACGGCAGGGGCCTACTGGCGGGGCGACGAGAACAACAAGATGCTCACCCGCATCTACGGCATAGCCTTCTTCGACAAGAAGGCCCTCGCCGCCCATCTTGAGCGGATCGAGGAGGCGAAGAAGCGCGACCATCGCGTCCTCGGCAAACAGTTGGGGCTGTTCATTATCTCCGATACCGTCGGGCCGGGGCTTCCGCTTTGGATGCCCAAGGGAACCATTCTTCGCATGGAACTGGAAGGCTGGTTGCGGGGCGAACTGCTCAAGCGTGGCTACCAGGCCGTTATCACGCCACACATTGGAAGGGTGGACCTCTACCGCACCAGCGGGCATTACCCGTACTACGAGCATGGGCTTTTCCCGGCAATGGAAGTGGACGAAAATCAGGCCTACCTGCTCAAACCGATGAACTGCCCGCATCACATACAGATTTACAAGGCCGATCATCGCAGTTACCGCGACCTTCCGATGAGGCTCTCGGAGTTCGGGACTGTCTATCGGCTTGAGCAGTCGGGCGAACTGTCCGGGCTTATCCGCGTCCGCGGTTTCACGCAGGACGACGCCCATATCTTCTGCACGCCGGAGCAACTGGAGGTGGAAATCGAATCCTGCGTGGAACTGACCAAACTGGTGCTGGAAACGCTGGGGCTGGACGATTACCGCGTGCGGATAGGTCTGCGCGACCCCGACAGTGAAAAATACATCGGTAAAAGCGAGAACTGGGACCAGGCAGAGGAAAATATCCGTCAGGTGGTAAAAAAAGTCGGTATGGATTACGCCGAGGAACCCGGCGAAGCGGCTTTCTACGGCCCGAAAATCGACTTCATCGTCAAAGATTGCATTGGTAGAGAGTGGCAGTTGGGAACCATACAGGTTGATTACAACCTTCCGGAGCGGTTCGATCTTGAGTACATCGGCGCAGATAACGCGCCGCACAGACCGGTGATGGTTCACCGCGCGCCGCTCGGTTCGCCGGAACGGTTCATCGGTATTCTAATCGAGCATTTCGCCGGCGCGTTTCCGTTGTGGCTTGCGCCGGAGCAGGTTGCGGTCCTGCCTGTGAGCGAAAAATTCGACGATTACGCCGCAAAGGTCGTATCCGCCGGCAGGGCGGTTGGATTGCGAATGGAATCGGACGAATCGGCCGATAAAATCGGCGCGAAAATACGCCGGGTCGCTGTGCGAAAAATCCCGTACATCTTCGTGGTCGGACAGCGTGAAGTCGAGGCCGATACCGTCGCCGTCCGGAAACGAGGTGCCGGCGAGGTCGGCGCAGTCGCACTGACCGAAGCAATCGATAAACTCAAAACCGAAAGGGACTCAAAAGGCGCAGAAGAGGCGTTTAGTGAAAAAAGTAATTCGTAATTAGTAATTCGTAATTGGTCAAAAAAAACCTGATACCCAATTACGAGTTACGAATTACGAATTACCAGTTACTAATTACCAATTACGAATTACATTAAGGAGTACGCACCATCGCTAAAGAACTTCGTCGCAATGATCGCATTCGTGTCTCGCCGATCCGCCTGATAGACGCCCAGGGCGAACAGGCGGGTGTCGTCGAGACCAGGGAAGCCATTGAAATGGCCCGCCAGGTCGACCTGGACCTGGTGGAGGTCGCGCCGTCGGCAGATCCGCCCGTCTGCCGGATAATGGACTACGGCAAGTACAAGTACGACCTGAAGAAGAAGCAGCACAAGGCCAAGGCGCACCGCCACGAGGTGGAGATGAAGGAGGTCCGCATCAAGACGCCCAAGATCGGGCGCCACGATCTTGAAATCAAGATCAACCGCGCACGCGAATTCCTCCAGCGAGGCGACAGGGTGCAGTTCACGCTCCGATTTCGCGGACGGGAAATGGCACACCAGGACCTCGGGCGGGAGATACTCAACTCCATCAAGGCCGCACTGGAAGAAGTCGCCAAGGTCGAGCGGGACTTCCGAATGGAAGGTCGGCGCCTGACAATGGTGCTCGCCTCAACGATTGACAAGCGACAGGTCGAAAGCAACAAGGCTTCCGCCAAGGCCGATACGTCCTCCGTCGCTCCGGCAGTGGCGGAATAACTCTGCGTTGTCGTGTCAGACTGTTTTGCAGATTGTTTCGGAACATACGCGGGGGTATGCATGTCTGCCACTGCGTTACACCTGCCTGTCGGCAGACAGGTGCCCACCCCCGAAGACGGGTGAGGGCATGGCGCCCATCGTTTTAGATGGGACAAACTACTATTTTATTTTAATGATTTCCGCCTTTATCTCGACCTTTATCTCGAACGCGCCGAGGTCCGGGGCAGTCCCCGCGAACGGCAGTCCGACCTTTACGCCCTTGTCGATACACGGGCTTGTCTTGCCGAGGCGGTAGGCATAAGCCCGCGTAAAGTCCGGCTTGAACCGCGGATTAAGTTTGCCCGGTTTGAGTTTCCTGAACGGTCCGACAAATTTCGGATCGACCGAGATGTTCGTCCTGTCCATACCCGCCAGGGGCGGGAAAAAGTTGTTGTGCTTGAAAACCGGCTTTTTGGACTTGTCCGGCTTCCATGTCCAGATCGGCTTGCCCGGTTCCCTGCGGCTCATGTGTTCTGTCGTGTTCCAGGTCTCTATGCGTGCCACATCGAAGTCCACCTGCTTGGCGTTCTTGTAGAAGATGTTGTTTCTGATGATCGGCTTGGTTCCTGGGACGATGACCAAACCGTAGCCGCACCCGACGACGGTGTTATTGTATATTTCGCAATCGGCCCGCACCAGAAAGGCGGGTTTGGCTTTGGCGTTGATGATGAGGTTGCCGTAGATCTTCGCGCCGGTGGAGACCGGAGCAATGTGAATGCCGCTACCGGGGAATTGGTTCTTTTTGGAGAAAGGCTCCCCTCCGTAAACCGAATCTATGAAGTTGTTCCGCACTATCGCGTCGGTTACATTTGCCACCACGATGGAACTTTTGGCGTGGAAGCCTTTGGCCGGCCTGAAGACGTTCCCCTCGGCTATCAGCCTCTCCGAGCGCAGGTAGCCCTCGCCCTTGCTGTCGTCGTTCTGACCCAGGTAGATGGCCGAATAGAGGAAGCCCTCAAACGTGTTGCCCGATGCGACGGAATCCTTCATAAGTTTCTTGAACGACAGGGCCTGGTGGTGCTCGCCGTAAAAGTAATTGTTCGTCGCCTTGAGGTTGCAGGAGGCGTAGAGGCACATCCCGTAATCCTGCTTGTCCGTGAAGTCCAGGAACGTGTTTTCGGTCAGGACGATGCCCTGACTGGCTTCGGGCTTCCTGAAGTTTCCGTAAACCAGAATTCCGGATGAGTTATTTTCCCGGAAGACGCACTTCCTTACAGTTACATAGCTGCAGGCATACTTGATGCCGACGCCCGCGCCGTAGTTTCCGAACTCGATGCCCTCTATGAGAACATGGTTCTTATTCACCATGAATATGCCGCTGCCGCCGCCGGTTCCCTTCAGGATGACCTTTCCCGTTTCCTCGGCCTTGATGGTTATGGGAGATTCCTTTGTCCCGCTGGCGGAAACGACCGCCCGCTCGTTGCCGTAGTTGCCGGACTTGATGATGAGAGTGTCGCCGGCCTTCAGGACCGATACGCCCTTTTTGACGGTGCGAAAAGCAGCCTCCGCCGTCACGCCCTTGTTGGCGTCGTCGCCTTTCAGCGAGACGTAATAAGTTTCCGCTATCGCCACGGAGCACAGCAGCGTCAGCACGCAAACCGGAATAAGTATTCTCGTTTTCATTTTACACCTCTGCATTGCGAGTTCATGTTCGGCGTTCCCGGCCCCACGCGGAACCTTGCAGGAATCGCCCTTGTCTTATAACAGAATCTACTCCTTCAGGTTTCGGCGTCAAAGGATTTTTCTGGAATTCCCGAAGGCCTCAGCAAGGATTGGAAAACCCTTGAAAAACAGGCAGTGGTGTGTAACATAAGGATTGAAGTAATTCTGTGCGCGCGTAGCTCAATTGGATAGAGCATCGGTCTACGGAATCATTCCCAATCCCTTGTAAAACGTGTACTTACAAGCAGTACATGGGTTTATGTTTCCGAAAAATGGTGCTGAATGCCACTCAAACCGCTCTACCGGTTGTCGCGACAACCGCCTGAATGTAGTTTGGAAGATAGGAGAGTAGTTCATTAATGCCTTGGGAATTTTCAGAGGGCACTGATAACATCGCCATCGGATCGTTGACGCCATGCGGGCATGTGAATACTATGTGGGCGCGAAGCATTCTCGTGTGATGAAGGAGTCAACGTATGCCAATCGTTCGGAGGTTTTTTTCTGACGGCCGCATCATGGGAGCGGGCCTCTTCAGCGACGCAATCGTGATTGACCTTGGCCCTGTCCACCAGGTTAAGTTCTCCGGGATTGCTGCGGTGGACCCGGTCAGCAAGGTTGTGGTCGGCTACGAGCCGCACAACGGAGCCTTTGCCGCCGATGCGCTCGAGCGTCAGGTGGCCGATATTTTCCGCCAGGCCGAACGCCTCATGGAATCCGTCTCCGGTGAACTCGGCAGGGTAGTTACGCTCTCGGACCTGACCGAAGCGCTCGTGTTTCTCCGCGAGGACTATCCGCTGATCTTCGACCGCTTCAATGACGCTTACGTCGATGAGTTCAGGAAAAGGGGAATCGGCCAGTACCCGACCCGGACGACGGTCATGAAGGTAACGTTGCCCGAACCGAACGCCCTGGTGGAGATTCAGTTCGAGGCGATGGTGAAAGTATGAACCGGGAATTCACTGTTTCGCAAATTGATCGCTACCGTGTGCACAACCTTGACGGGATCGAGACACCACGGTTGCTGTTCTATCAATGGGCGCTCGACGCCAACCGCGATAAGCTCAAAGCCATCTGCGGCGGGTTTGAGAATCTGCGCCTTATGTTCAAGACTTGTCCGGCTTCGGCGCTGCTGGAGCCGTACCGCCGGGACGGACTGAAGGCGGTCAAGACCGCCTGTCTGGCCGAAGCGCGGGCCCTTGCCGAGAATTCCGGTCTTATGGACATCCTGATTGCCTTTTCCTGTTTCGGGCCTGCGGTGGACCGTTTTCTTACGCTGCGGAAGGAGTTTCCGGAAAAGCGGTTTTTTCTGGTCGTGTCGAATCTCGCGTGTGCTCAGGGATTGTCGGCGAAGGCCGATACGGACATCCCGGTTTATCTCGACATTGATCCCGGCATGAAGCGAACGGGCGCCGCATTTGGTCGGCAGGCGGTGGAACTGGCCGACGCCATCGCCTCTCTGCCGCACCTGTCCGTCTGCGGGCTTCACGTATATGACGGGAACATCCACCATCCCAACCCCCACGCGATCCGCGCCTATTCCGACAGACTCATGGCAAAGATTGATGAGACGGTTAGCGCGCTCCAGGACAAGCACGACATCAGCGAAGTCGTTACCTCTTCATCCATCACCATGCAATTTAACCTTGAGGCATACAGAGCGGGTTCTTACACGTGGCGAATGACGGTTTCGCCCGGAACTGCGGTTCTGTGGGACTCGAACTACAACGATATTCTGCCGGGCGAGTTCTCTTACGCAGCGGCTGTGGCGACGCGGATCCTCGACGTGCGCCGCCACCGCGACGGTCATTTCCTGACGACTGACTGCGGAATCAAGTTAGGCGCAAGTGTGGACGCCGGCCTCCTGCACGTGCTGGGGTTTCGGGGGTACCTGCCCTTCGGAAAGTCCGAGCGATTCGGCATGCTGGCCTGGCTTGGCTTCGACCGGGCAACCGGAGAACCGGCAGGCGATTCCCTGGAGGAGATGACCGGACGAGTCGTGCTGGTTTTCCCGCAGCACGTCTGCACGACCGTCAGTCAGTACGCTTTCGGGCTTCTCGTTCGAGACGGCAAGGTCAGCGATAGGATTTTCATTGATGGAAGAGACGGATAAAACGGGCTGAAGCATACGGGAACAGTCCGGGGCAAATTGAGGCGGGAGTACCAAGAGTATGAGTAAGACAATCCATAGGCAACGAACCGAAACACTCGCGGTGGCGATGCGGAAAAAGAATCTGAAATACGTGCTCCTGGAGGACGTCAAGGGCGTCTATTACTTCAGCGGGTTTTCAATCCTGTTTCCGGGCGTAAAGAACCGGGCGGGCCTGCTGGTGGACGCGAAAGGAAAAACCACGCTCGTGGTCAGCGCGCCGCTTGCGGAGGGGTGTGGTTCGCACGCCGAGAAGGTAGTGCCGGTGGAGCACTCCTACGTGGCCGGGACAGCCAAACGCGATGCGCTCTTTGGGCGAACGCTGAAAGCGATAAGTCGGCAGACAGAAGCCGCGTTGAAGAAAGCCTTTACCGCAATTACCCCCGACATTGCCATCATGCGTCAGTATAAGGACGCTGGAGACAAGAAGCAGCTTCGCCGGCTGGCCCGGCTCGCACGGGTCGGTTACGACGCAGCACACAGTGTATGTCTCTCCGGCAAGACTGAACTGGACCTGTTCCTGACCGCCAAAACCGCCTGCGTAACGGCAAATAAACAGGACCTCTTCGTTTTCGGCGATTTTGTCAGCGGCAAGCGATCGCTTGAAATCGCCGGCCCGCCGACAACCAGGAAACTGCGGACCGGTGAGAACATGATTATCGACCTCTGGCTTATCGGAAACCACTACTGGAGCGACACTGCCCGAACGTTCTTCGTTGACGGAAACGCCAACGAAAAACAGCAGAGCGTTATGGAGATGCTCCGGAATGTCCAGAAGCGGGCCGAACGCGCCATTCGTCCGGGCGTCAGGGCGGTCGATATCTACCGTCAGATGCAGCATGACCTCGGCAAATATGGATACAGTTGTCCGCATCACATGGGGCATGGGTTCGGGCTGGACTTTTGGGAACCGCCGTTCATAACGGCCGACAGTACCGATGTATTCCGGAAAGATATGGCCTTCACGCTCGAACTCGGCGTCTATGACAAGAAGGATCTCGGCTTCCGGATCGAGGACAGTTACTTCGTCGCCGAGGCAGGAATTACCCGATTCACGAATTTACCATGACCGCACCGGTAATGGACATACTGATTCGGAACGCTCGAGTACATGACGGAGAGCATTTTCTCCCGGACCAGACCGATGTCGGCATATCGGGCGGGGCGGTTGTGCTGCTTAGGTCCGGCGAGCGCGCCGGTGCGGATGAAGTGATAGACGCATCGGGCCTGACGCTCGCGCCGGCCTTCATCGACGTTCATAATCATGGTGACCTCCGGCTGCTTTCGCGCAACGGTGTCAATGCACTCTCACAAGGCGTGGGAACCGTCATTGTAGGAAATTGCGGTTTCAGTCCGTGGGGACCCTGCGCAGCCAACGCGATCTTTCTCGATGATGATGCCCCGTTTCGCTTCGGTACCGCGAAGGAGTATTTCGAGACGCTCGACCGGACGCCCTTGCCGGTCAATGTCGCCTCACTGACCGGACTGTCGGCGCTGCTCGGTGAAGACGGCATGTGCGAACGGTTGGACGATGCAATGAAGGCGGGTTGTATAGGCCTGTCCGTCGGCCTCGCCTATGAGGGACAGAACCGGATAGATACGCCAAGCCTGATCGATCTGACGGGTGTGCTATCCTCATATGCGGATCGGTGGAGCGGCGTCTGCTGGCACATGCGGGACCAGTCCGAGCATCTTCTCAAGGCCGTCGCCGAGGTGGTTCGCGTTCACGAAGCCACAGGCGCCCCGTGCCACATCAGCCATCTCAAGCGGACCGGTCTGGAGCATCCCGAAGATCTTGACGCAGCACTGGAAATGATCAGACCCTATCCCGACATCACGGCGGATATGTATCCCTACGTGGAAGCCTGGACTTTACTGGCATTCCCGATCAGTACGGGTGCCGAGACGCTCGGCAAGAGCGCGACGACAGAGGATTTGGCGATGGCGGGATGCAGGAAGTTGTGTCCGAATCTGTGGGCGGACATTGTGCTGGTCAGCGGCGTCGCTGACGATCTCCTCGGTAAGAGTGTCGAAGATGTCGGCGAAATGTTCGGAGAAGACGGCCTTGCAACCTTCATGCGCCTGCATGAGGAGTATCCTGATGCGACCGCCTGTTACATGAACCAAAGCCATCCGTCAAATATCGAAGCGGTTCTCAAATGCAAAGAGACTCTTGTCGCATCCGACGGACACATCTACGGCACGGATGAACGAGGACACCATCCCCGGTCGTTCGGCACATTTTCCCGTTTTTTCGCCCGTTGCCGCGATCATCAGTGGATGAGCCAGGAACAAGCCATTCGTAAGATGACCTCTCTTCCGGCGAAACGCTTCAGTCTGGCCGGACGCGGGCGCATCCTTCCCGGATACCATGCGGACCTGTGTCTCTTCCGCGCTGACCGATTCGGCGATACTGCAACGTTCGAATGTCCCGGCGCCCTGTCGGAGGGAATGGAAATGGTGTTAGTGAACGGGGAAAAAGCCTATGCGAACGGTCAGGTGGTTTCGAAAAATGGAGTCTTGCTCCACGCATCATGATGAGCAGTTGATAGACCACGCTGCCGGCGCTTGCGTCGTTGACGTATCACTGGCAGGCGATAATTAAGGACAAAGAAAGAGCAAACCATGCAAACTCCGGATGAACTACAACCTTTTGTCGTGCTAACCGGGAAAAACGACTGCTGTCCGGTCGCAGTGGAGAAAGACGCGCCGGAAATCGTACTGGTTGGAGCGAGGCGCCTTGCCGAGACGATAGCGGGTTTAGGCGGAACGGCAAAGGTTATAACAGCAGACTCATTTGATGAACTGACCCGCCTTAGCAAGAAGGCTGTCGTCCTTTGTTCTAGCGGCGGCATATTGGAAAGAGGTCTAACTCCACCACAGGCCGGATACTTCCCGAAAGACAGTTCTGACGCCCCGAGCGGCGAGAGTTTCCGAATAGATGCCGCTGAACACGCCGGAGGACGATACTTGATGGTATTTGGAGACAGTCCAGGCCTATTTTACGGGACATTGACTATCGCCGACAGACTTCATTTCGACCGGCAAGGCAGCCTCGTGATTGAAGAAACACAAAAAACGTACTCACCCGCACTGGAGAAGAGAATAATCTCCACTTTTGTCGTCCAAGGTCCCAATGACGACTACGACTCACAGCAGTGGAAACAGGGCGAAGACTACGACTGGAAAGGATTTATAGACTGGTTGGCGGGCCATAGAATCAATCACCTTATGATTCAGAACAACGCCGAAGAATCGGGATTGACTTATCCTTCGAAAAGATTTCCCCGGATAGTGAACGAAAATGCAGCCAATGTCAAAAGCGAGTTCTACGGCGACCTGATCGACTACGCCCACATCAGAAATATCAAGGTTTACCTTTTCGGATTTCATTTTCCTGTCAATGCACTTCCGATGATTGTCTATCCGGAAACCATAGCCCCGAATTGCGACCCGGCAAACGTGCCGGCTTTCTCTTCCGACTACGGCGAAAAGAAGGGCGAACATGACTTTCGATATCTTCTCGGTAACTACTTTTCCTGTCTGTCTCATCCCAGGACGAGAGCATTCTGGAAAGATTATATGGATGAGATGCTTTCGATGTATCCGCAGATTGACGGATTGGTTATCGGCGGGGCCGAGGGAATCGACAGACGCGACAAGACGCCGCAGCGAGTGTGTGAATGCCCGAAGTGTCGGGGCTTGAAGAATATTCAGAAACTACTGACCGAGATATTCGACGTTATCTATCAGACGGCCATGTCCCACAAGCCGGAATTGGAAATCGCGGTTATCGATAGGCCCGAATACGGCCTGCTTTGGGAACACGTCGAACGACGGGGATATGATAATGTCGCCATCTACAACTGGTGCTGCCGGTATCCCAGATATCCCAGCGGGTTTTCCGGCGAACGGGCAAACCGTTGGGATTTCACGGATGATGCCTGGATAATGGGTAAATTCGGCGGGGTGGGACATTTACCTAAGCTAATCAAGGCCGCGAGAAAGCACAAAGCCGGACTGGTGAATATGACCTACTGGAACAAGGAGGTCCAGATCGCCTTTGCAGCCATGTCGGAATTCGCTTGGAATCCCGACCTTACGTTTGAAGCGTTTGGTGAATTGTATGCCATAAAGACTCTGAGAAGAAAGCACAGAGAAGTATCTCGGGCGGTAGCGCTTTTTGCCGAGATTATGGACAAAGTGGAGAACCCCCTTTATTTTTTCTCCTTCAGGGACGACGATCTCCCCGTAGTTATGGAAGCGTTCAAAGAACTGGAGACTTTGATCCCAGAGATACCCCATACTCCTGGAACCTTTGATTTGAGAAGATACTTAGATGGATTTGTTAAAGGATTTGAAAAGGGCCTTAGATATAAAAACCTGACCGGATGTACGGACATTTCCAAACTGGTCTCCAAGGAAAGCT
>DAOVLS010000152.1 GCA_030631125.1 Planctomycetales bacterium | reverse complement strand
CTTTCAGGCAAGGCGGAAACCGGGGCGAGAGATTATGCAGCCACGTGTTCAAAAGCCGCCGGGGATGTTCCAGCGGACGATTATAGCTTTGTCGGTTACGGTATAGCCGCGGCCTTTATTGGGGTCGGCGGCGGGGTACCGAGCCCTCGCTTACAGACGGCTTGACTTTATCTTCCTCGCGGGTCATACGTTTGCGGCCACGCCGAAGGGTTATGAACTTCCCCGTTTGCTAACCTACGGAACAAAACTGAAGATGTCGGGCAGCAGGAGACTGCTTGAATTCGGGACTTCCGGTTGTTGGCCCCGAGTGAAGATTTTTTTCAGATTGGCGAAAGAATATCTTGACAAGCAGGATCTCGTGAATCATACTTTGATTCGTTGCAGGTGTCCCGGCTGGAGTCGGGACCAAAAGGGAAGGCCGTGAGAATCGGCCGCGGACGCGCCGCTGTAACCGGCGACGACCGTCGCAACAAGCCACTGTTCCGATGCGTTATCGGGGCGGGAAGGCGCGGCGGAAGAATGACCCGGAAGCCAGAAAACCTGCCTGCGACCAACCTGGTTTGACCTCCGCGAGTCAATCGGTTGCCGGGACTGGTTAGAGCACATTTGCCCCGGAACCTCGACTTGCGAGGGCCGGGGTTTTTGCTTGGGCCGCTCGCGGTTTGGTGGCTGTCGGAATTACTCTGCTCACCACGCGAAAAACCCTCCGCATTTCCCCCATTTCAGGTTGCCGGCTGATATCGCCTTGCGCCCGGGCTTCTCAGCCAATTGTAGCGGGCTTAGCGAGGCTTTTTCGCGAGGAGACTGTCATGATACCAGTGCAATTGGAGTGAGAGTTTGTCTGTATGGAGTTGTTCGGATTGGTCGGGGCTTGCGTAAGGCCCAGGCCGGAACATGAGGAACCCGGCAACAAAGTAGTTGCCGTAATTGAGGAAGTGAAAAAATGAGGAATCTACTGAAAGTCGTAGCAGTATGTGTTGTTGTATTTGCAGGCAATTCTTTGACTCTGGGTGAGTGCAGTTTTCTGAATCCCAAGTTGCCGGGCTATGGGGACGTTAATCTTGCCGGCGGGACCCATCAGGCCGATGGGGGGTTCGACGTGCTGGCTGACGGGCGGATCGTCGCCCAGGTCGGTAAAAGCGTGAACCTGTACGCCGCCGATGGCGCCTATGTCAGAACTTTGACGTCCTGGAGCAGTGATTCTGACGGGGGCTGGGGTTCGTTTGTGCGTCTGGACCCTGCCGGGACGACTGTCTGGTTCGGCAAGACGGTCTCCGGCAACACGAACGACCGTATCCGCACGATCCCGCTTAGCGCCGACAACGGGACTTACACCAACGTGGCGGTTTTCGCGTCTAATTTCGATCTGGAGTTCGCCCAAATCGCCGGCCAGTTCAAGCCCATCGTTTCCGGAACGAATTCGACGGACTGGAACGACCCCAATTGCGTCTGGCTGCTGGACACTTCCGGGGCCGACAATCACGACAAACTTGTCGAGTTGGCCGGTAACTCCGCGGGCATCGCGTTTGACAGCGGTGGCAGTTTGTGGTGCGGCACGCTCTATGAGTCTGCCGACTACCTCTACCAGATCGCGTCAACCAAGTGGCAAGGCGGGATTGGAGCGGGAAACCTGACGCTGGCTGATCTTATCGGCGACGAGGTGACTTCTGTGGACGGCACCTTCTACGACATTGCCGTCGATGACAGCGACAACGTGATTTTTACACTTAACAATAACAGCAACTGGGACTCGACGATCTGCGCATTGGAGAATGGCCAGATGTCCTACGATGTCCTGGGAACCGGCACCAAGGTGAGTTACTACAATTGGTTCACCCAGGTCGCCGGCGCCGGCGACGTGTTCGATGGCGGTAGGGGCTACCTGACCGATTATACCAGCATGCCCATCGGCTATGTCCCCGAACCGGCGACAATGTGCCTGTTGGCGCTGGGTGGCCTTGCGCTGCTGAAACGAAGGCGCAAATAGAGAAGTTAGAGAAATTTTAAAACGTCGCGCCGCGAGGCAGCCGGAAAACCGGCACGCCCCACGGCGCAACCAACCAACAACAAGATACTATAAAATGAGGAGTTACGCAAATGTTTATCAATAGAATCGCAGTGTTAACGGTAATTTTGGTCGTTAGTTCGTTCGCTCTGGCTGGTCCTTACGCGCCCAAGGCCGGTCAGCCAGGCTCGACAGCCATTCACATGGACGATGCCGACTTCGTCGCCTGGGCGACGGGGTACACAAACCTTACCTACGGTAGCAACGTTGATGATACGTGGAAAACGCCGGGAAAGGCCCTCGGCAAGGCGGTCGGCACGTCGTTCGACATTGTCTGCCTCGGAAGGGGCGGGCAGATTACGATGACGTTCGATAAGGCAATCACCAACGGCGCCGACTGGGACTTCGCAGTGTTCGAGAACGGTTTCAGCGACACGTTTCTGGAACTGGCCTGCGTCGAGGTCTCCAGCGACGGCGTGAACTTCTTCCGTTTTGATAATGATTCCCTGACGAGCGGTTCGGTCGCCGGATTCGGGAATATCGACCCGACCGACATTACAGGTTTGGCGAGCAAATACAAACAGGCTTACGGCACGCCGTTCGACCTGGAAGAGTTGAAGGATGCTTCGGACTTGCTGGATGTCGGTAACGTTACTCACGTCAGGATTGTCGATATCATCGGCGACGGGACTTGCCTCGACACATCCGGGGATGTGATTTATGACCCATACCCGACAAGCGGCTCGGCCGGTTTTGATCTGGACGCCGTCGGCGTGATTAACGAAGCGCCCGAACCGGCGACGATGGTGTTGATGGCGCTTGGCGGAATCGGTCTGGCGCTTCGTTGTCGCAGGAGATAATGCAGCGGAAGTGCGGCGGGGCCTGTGCAGCGGCAGGCCCCGCCGCCGTAAATACTTATGAGCAAACGAGCGTTCACTTTGGTCGAACTACTTGTTGTTGTGGCGATTATCGCGCTGCTGGTCTCCGTGTTGCTTCCGTCGCTGGGCAGGGCGAAGGATGCTGCCAGGCGGGCGATCTGCGGGTCGAACATCCGTCAGTTGCACATGGCCAATACCGGCTATGCCTCCGAGAACGACGGAAAGTACGCACTGGCGGCAGAGGACATCTTCAGCGCGAACCTGAAGCGCTGGCACGGGCGACGAGACGACGTTGAATCCAGTTTCGACCCGCTCCGCAGCCCGTTGCGAAATTATCTTGGCGATGGGAAGGTCAAATCCTGCCCTTCGTACAGGAATTTCTTTCCCGAACCAGGCCAGGCCGGTGCGGGCTTTGAGGCGGGGTGCGGAGGGTACGGATACAACGATACCTACGTCGGCGGGCGGTATGACAAGTACGGCTTCGACGGATACTCGCACAGCGCCCGCGATTCCGACGCAGCCTGTGCCGGCGAAACCGTTATGTTCACCGATACGGCCTTTATGCAAAGCGCCGGCCTGATGATCGAATACTCATTCTGCAAGACGCCGTATTGGCAGTTCGAAGCGGGCGGACCTCCCAGCACCAGCCGGCCCAACCCGACAATTCATTTCCGCCACCTCGACACGACAAGCGTCGCCTGGGTTGACGGCCACGTCAGTTGGGAGAAAATGAGTTTTACCGACAGGTATCAGACCCACTCTATGATCTCGGTCAAGGAGGCCGAAAAAGCCGGTCTGGGCTGGTTCGGACCTGATTCAAACGAACTGTTCGATTTGAAATAATATTAGCCCGGATGCAGGGGATAGAGGAGATAAGAGAATATCGAATATTGAACAGAGAATTTTGAAGTAAAAAGAAACAAGCCGCCTTAAAGAGATGTTTTTTTTACTTCGTAATTCAAAATTCTCTGTTCAATATTCAATATTCTTTTTTTATCCCCTGTATCCTCTGCATCCGGTGCTAATTCTTTTTCGGCGGTGCGGGGAAGGCCTTGTTGAAGTCAATTCCCTCCGCCTGGCACTGCTGGCGGAGGCGTTCGGCGATGAAGGGGTAAATCTCCTGTCGCATCGTCGGCGCCATGGCGTTGTAGAGGTTGACCTTGACTATCAGCGGGACTTGCATCCCGACGGCGCGAGGTTGGAGGAGCATTGTAACAAGAAAGTTTCGCTCGATTGTTCTGAACGGGGGGGGGGCGAGCCTGGTCTTTCCGGCGACGTCCTTGCAGAACTCGCGATAAACCCGCCCGGCGAGCGCCCTTCTGCGGAGGTAATCGTTCTGGTTGCCACCGGCCAATGCGCGATACGCGCCGCCCAGAGCGTCGGCCAGGAGGGCCTTACTCATCCCGACCGTCGGGACGCCGGCTTGACGCCGCTTCTCGCGGACGAAATCGTGAAGGTCAAGCGTATAAACATCACCGGTGGCCTTCAAAACATCCTTTATCTGGTCGTAGTAATACCGGGCCATATCTTCCCGTCCGCCGAAATACATCTGCTGAACGGCGTTGGAAAGGTAGGTGATGTGCCCGTCGCGGAGCAGGTTATCCGACGAATCGAGTTCGCCCGGTTCGCCGGAGGGTTTCCTGACACGTATCCTCCCGGCTACGAGGTATTCTTTGTGCGTCGTTTCGATGAAGCGCAAGTCCGGCAGGAATTCCACATTCGGTTCTTCGGGGTTATTCGGGTTATGTGTGTAATGGACCTGCCCGGTCCGCGTCAGTTCCTTCATCGCATCCAGATAAATCCGGCCTGTGTTGAGTTTGTTGGCTTCGGACAGGTCGTTGATTTCGGACAGGATGTTGATTTCGGACAATTTCTTGCCTTCGGAGCGGTGCAGGCCCAGGACTGACCAGTAAATAGCGTGCGAGTTGACGTTCCGCCAGTCCATCGGACCGAAACGCATCATCAGTTGGAGCATCCAGTCCGGGTCCATACGGTACTGTTCGACAAGTACTTTTCGCCGGACGAACGCCAGTACTTTCGCTCGCGCACCGGCGAATTCTTCGGCTCGCATAAGATGGGCGATTTGTTTGTCTTTTTCGTCGGTGGGTTCTTTGGTCATCCATCCCGGTGGCGAAACCAGCGAGTCGCCGCTGAAACGGTTGTAGTAATTCAGGAATTCCTCGTTGAGTTTCACGCCGTAGCGGTCGAGACGTTCGACGAAATCGGACGCTGCCGCATCGGTCTGGAGTTCTGCGAGGGTTTTCGGGGCTTCGGTTATCCGGCGGAATGCTTCAATAGCGGCGTCGGGCGTGTCCGAAAACGGGGGCGCTCCGAGCACGTAGTGCATCTCGCCGGCCCAGCGACGTTTATAGGTCTTGTGCATCTCGTCTGAGTGCTGCCCCATCTTGAAGAAGTAAATCCACGCCAGTTCCTTGTGGAGCATGAGGTTGTCGGGATTGTAGTAAAGCCCCCTGTCCCGCAGCAGACGGATACCGTTGGATACCCACATCCATCGTTCTTCCGGCGTGTGGGTGGCTACGGATATATTCCAGGCCATATCCCATGCGTGGAACGACCAGACGCCCGGAAAGTGCGGCATCAGGTCGCATATCAGGTCCCGCAACTGCTGGGCGTCGAAGAATTTCCCATCCTCCTTCAATTGCTGCGATCGCAGCCAGAGGTACGTCAGCAGCGGCGCCCGCAGCCCGCCCGGAGCGACCTGTAATAACACGGTTCGCGGGTTCTTGGCGATGCTCTCGTCTGAAGTAACGGTTGCGAGTTTCAGCCGGCGGCGCTGAGATTCGATGGGCTTGCTCAACATCGCCGCGCCGGTCAGGGCGGCTCCAGCCACTATCAGCATCACAAGTTGTATGAGGCGTTCGCGTAACATGTTAAAGTCTCGGCATTGGGCATTAGGCATTAGGCATTTGGCATTGGTGGTCGAGGGTTATTGCACGTTCCACCTTTATAATCCCGCGTTTTTTTTAAATCCCGCATTGAAACAGGAATAATCCTGACAAACCTTGTGCTACCAATGCCCAATGCCGAATGCCCGATGTCTTTCTTAATCCGCAATCCACAATCCACAATCAGGTTACTCCTGCTAATTCACGCCGTCTGAAAATCAGCCATCCGACTGCCAGGGCCAATAACGTTCGCAGACCCATTCCCGTATTGAATTCCAGTCCTATTGTTTGCCAGAACCGGCTCGAATCGGTTCCGGCCTGTTTGAATGTTATCAGATATTCCCTTAT
>DAOVLS010000212.1 GCA_030631125.1 Planctomycetales bacterium | reverse complement strand
CGTCCCAGCCGAAGTAATTGAAACCCATGGCGCTGTCAGCGAGCAGACCGCCGAAGCCATGGCCGACGGCGCAAGAGAGAGATTCGGGGCGGATTTCGTCCTGTCCGTTACCGGAATCGCCGGACCGACCGGCGGATCCGCCGAAAAGCCCGTCGGGCTGGTCTATATCGCCCTGACCGGTCCGGCCGGGACAATGGTCCATCGACACATCTTCAGCGGCGCCCGCGACATCATCCGCCGACGCGCCGCACTGACAGCAATAAACCACCTGCGACTGATTACGGCAGGCGGGAGTAAGTGATCGGAGCGCCGGAGTCGGCGGCGATTCGGCACAGCGGGTAACCTTTCCTGGCCTCTATCATGGACGTAGCCAGCGTGATGATATACTTCTCAATCGCATCAGGAATGCTGCTACTGCTGCGAGGTTGATATTTCAATTAAAAAAAAGGTTACATGCTCCTGGAGGCCTCTTTCGTATTGCCATACGCACCCATGTTTATTCTTCCGCCGTTGGGAGCCGGTTCCTTCGAATAACCGGCCTTCGGTTCGCCGGCGTCTATGCAGGGACTGGTTGCGGCGTCCTTGACCCATTTCTTTGACTTCGGATCCCATCGGCCCGACTTGCTTTTCAGGTGGAAATCCTTCGCGGACCTATCGGCGAAGAGCGGATCGGCGGAAATGTCGCCTGCGCCTTTGTCGCAGTTTTTGTAATCACCACCGGCGTTGTTCCAGAGATTATTGTAGGCCGAGACAGTCTTCGTGCCTTGTATGCCGATTTTCTTGCAGTTGGAGACTATGTTGTTGCTCACGACAAACTTGTTATCCCTGGCCACTATGCCATCGTCGTTGCCGTCTATCGTATTGGATGCCACGGTGTTGTCGTTGGATTTTCCGCTGGTGTCTATCCCCGTCCTGTTGCCGTAGATCACATTGTTGACTATCCTGTTATTCGTGGACCGGGAAACCATCACTCCCCGCCTGTTGCTGTGGCAGATGTTGTTTCGCACAATGTTTCCGCGGGAACCCGTCAGTTGGATCCCTGCCGACCAGGCCCCCGAGAACACGTTGTTCTCGATGATGTTGTCGTTCGATGCGGTGTACACGTAGATCCCCAAAGCCCCTCCCGAGCACTTGTTGCCCCTGATTATGTTCTTGCTGCAGGCCGGATTGAAGACGATGCCTTGATTGTTTCCCTTTCCCTCGATTGTGTTGTTCAGGATCGATGAGTTCTTCAGGTAGGCACCTCCCAGATGGCCTTTGCGGCAGTATATGTCCTTGAAGGTAATGCGATCGCAGAAGCGAGTATTGGCGGAACACCCATCCAGGTGAAGATCTCTGAGGGTACATTCGGAATTGCGGTAGAGGCCGATCCCCTCGCCGACTAGCTTCATCGCCTCAATGGTTATACCAGTGCTCAGCCTGGAATCTATCGCAGCCATGCCCGAGAAAATGGGTTTTATCACTGTCAGATTCTTGCCGGCCCCTTTCAGGACGATGTTCTTTCGGCTGTATATCTTCAGGGTATTGGTGATGTGATACGTTCCCTTGAGCAGGTTGATTGTTCCTCCCTTTTCCGGCAAGGCGTCGATAAGGGCCTGGATGTCGCCCACGGGTGACTGGGAGGCATATGGGTTCTTTCGCCTGGCCCTCGGCGGGGTCGACGTTACTGTCAGCTCGCGCTTGGGGAAGAGGGCTTTCATCAGGTCCTCCGGATCTGCGGTCCCCTTCCTTGCGGCTGCTATCCAGACGTCGATCCTTGCGTCATGTCCCTTGCTGCCGCGCGAAACGATTATGTTATTCCCGTCCTTGTTGTGCACGGCAAGCAGCTTGGTCAGCTTTTTGGCACGGCCTGCATTGTAGAAGACGTTGTTCTTTACTACGTTGTTCTTGGTGCCGCCGCCGACGGGCGACCGTCCTATCTGCAGCGCAGCACCGGCGCCGTCATAGATGATGTTGTTCTTGATAACCTGCTTTTGCCCTCCCATGACGAGTATCCCGTGTCCGTTACTTCTGCCCTTCCATCCGAAGATGACGCAGTCGGTCAGTATCCAGTTGCTCTTGTCCCTGGACACGATGACCCAGACCCAGGGATCGTCCATGGAGTTCGTGATCCTCAGGCCCTGCAGGATGCAATTGCTCCCCATTTTGATAATACCGCCATAGGTGTCGAGTACGGGCGAGTTCCCCTTGCCTGCGCGTATCGTTCTGTTCGGGTAGGAGGAAAGCGATATCGCCTCGCGGTAGGCGCCGTTGTCCCGTATCTCGATCACATCACCCGGACGGCTCAGGTTGATGGCCTCCTGGACCGACCTGTAATCGCCGGTGCCGTCCTGCTTCACGACGAGCGTAGCCGCCGGCTCGACCTTGGCCGGTGCATCCGACCGCTTACCCGGTTTATTCTCAACGGCATAGACCGACGCTGCCGCCCCTGTAATCAATACCATCACGCACATCATCATGGTCGTCTTATTCTTCGCAACTATCATGGCTATCATGTCGAATCCTTTCATTTGTACTGTTTGACTATTTCGCTATTCGCCATAGACTACAGACCGCCGAAAAAGGGGAAGCATCCGTGGACTGCGAGCGTAAAGCATTTAACTGTCTTTGTGGACAGACCTTTTTTTCTGTCCGGCCCACAGCCCACGGAGAAGGAGAAGCAACCGTGGGCTGTGGGTGCTATCAATTGCCAATTGTTAAAATTGACGTCGCTTCCGACGGATCAGAACGCCAATCCCGCCGAGGCCCAGCAGCGCCATCGTCGCCGGTTCGGGAATAGTTACGTCGCCCCAGGTTTCCCCTGCCCGCAGTTCGTCAACATAGACGTCCAGGTCTCTGCCGCCATCAGCGGCTTCGTTGTGGATGTCCATTTTGAACCACATCAGGTACGCGCCGGTAGCGGCAGTTGCGTTGCCGGTGTCGTGAAGGTCTGCCGAAGCAGGTTCGCCCTGGCTTAAATCGGGATTTATGAAGAGGTACGCATCATCATCCGAGTCCGGATCCCCATCATCGGCCACGAGTTTCAGGACAAGCAGCATGGTCGAACCACCGGCGTATGTTCCAGCCGTGGTCTGCTTTGTCCCGCCTTCGGTCTGGAGCCAGACCTTAGCCTCATCGCTACCGGCGCCATATCCGCCCTCAAGGCCGATTTGGGTCATCTTGCCGGTCGAGTGGCCCTCAATATCGAAGTCGATAGTCTCCTTATACACAGTTCCTTCGCGGGTCGCCTCAATTAAGTCGTTAAAGTTGACCAGGAAGCTGATGTAGAAGGGATCCTTCGTCTCTCTTGTTTCGGTCTTGCGCTCCGCATGATGTATCATGCCGGGAACGCTGGATGCCTTGTCTGCGTGATACCTTATGGCTCCGCCGCTACTGGCCAAGCCTGTGTAACTCAGGCCCGTACCACCGACGATGTATTTGCCCACCGTGGTTGCGGAGTCATGATAGTACGCATCCCACACATAACCGGCATTCCAGCCGGTCGGGGCGGCATCCTGAGCACGGAGTCTGCCGTAGCCTGCAAATCCGCAATTACCGCTGGTGTCGTACTCATCCGCACCCGGGGTATCACTTGCAAGGAAGTGATCCTCGTTCGTTATGGCTGCGAATGCGGAACTGCTCAAAGCCAACACCATTGCCACAACTGTCCAATACTTGGTTCTCATCGTTCTGACCTCCCAATCAGGTCCCTTCCGAACATGCCAGCCATCACGATGATGACCGATCTGCTTAAATTATATCCGAAATGCTGTTTTTGCCAAGGCGCATATTGCGTATAAATTTTCCCTTTATTGCGTCAATGTATTATGTATAATACTGATAGCGAAAATGGCGAAAAGTACAGGAAAATCAGGGGTGCGATCATCCGGGCGGGCGGATTCGGGCATCCGGCGTGTAGCGGTTTTTTTACAGTGGGATTCAACCTACTCTCGTGAAATGCGTGTGGGTATCGCCCGGTACGCCGCAGCCCACGACCCGTGGACGTTCTTCACCTACGGCGGAATCGCCTTCGAACCGCTACGGAGACTGGAGAATTGGAACGGAGACGGAATTATTGCATCAATCCATGATGAGGAATTTGCCGGGGAGATTCGCGCATCGGGGGCAACAGCGGTGAATATCACTGTTGTACCGGGCTTTCCAATCGTAACCAGGGACGATGCCGCCGCCGGCCGACTGGCGGCGGAGCACCTGATAAAACAGGGGCATCACCATTTCGGGTACGTCGGCGTAAAAGGTATCTATACCCGTCGGCAGCGGGAGGGGTTTATCGGGGCGATTCAGCAGGCAGGATTTGGCGAGGACTTTTATGAGCCTGCGCCACTTGAGCGGATGCCCGTGAGATGGAAGAGCGCTCAAAAACTGCTGGTCCGCTGGCTGCCGGCGCTGCCCAAGCCGATCGGCGTAATGGCCTGCGACGACTTTCGAGGTCGGCAGGTCATTGAAGCCGCTCATCAGGCCGGCGTGTTGGTACCGGATGAAGCGGCGGTTATAGGCGTCAGCAACGACGAGGTCGTCTGCGGATTTTGCAATCCGCCGCTTTCGAGTATTACGATCCAAGGCGAGCGGGTCGGGTATGAGGCCGCCAGACTGCTGGATCACCTGATGACCGGCGGGGCGCCGCCGGCAGAACCCATTCTCATCCAGCCCGGCGAGGTGGTGGTTCGGCGGTCGTCGGACATGCTGGCTATCGCCGATGCGGACCTGGCGGCGGCTGTGCGGTTTATCCGCGAGAACGGAAACAGACCGATTGGCGTTACAGACATCCTGGAAGAAGTGCCCATCTCACGCCGGTCGCTGGAGCGGCGATTCAACGCTGTCGTCGGGCACAGCCCCTGGCGGGAAATACGCCAGGCGCAGATCGCACACGTCAGGAGACTCCTTATCGAAACCGACATGTCCATGCCAAGGGTCGCCGCAGCATCGGCTTTCTACGACGCAAAGCGGCTCAGCACGATCTTCAAAGAAGAAATGGGCGTAACGCCGACGGCCTACCGCCGGCAGTTCAGAACCGTCTGACCGGTAAAAAGAAAAAGAATCAGCAGGGATACGGGAGACAAGAGAATATCGAATATTGAACAAGGAACCTGCCTGCTGGCAGGCAGGTGTCGAATTTTGAAGTAAAAAGAAACAAGCCGTCTTAGAAGAGATGTTTTTTTACTTCGTAATTCAAAATTCTCTGT
>DAOVLS010000424.1 GCA_030631125.1 Planctomycetales bacterium | reverse complement strand
TTATTCGAGGAGAAGTGGCATGAGCATTTCGGCAGTTAAGATAGAACCTCTTGCTACGGACATATCTTTCACGAAAGATTCGCTTTGTGTGATCCTGGCCGATGGCAGGGAGGTAACTGTCCCGCTGGAGTGGTTTCCGCGCCTTCGAGACGCGACGGACCAGCAGCGCAAGGATTGGCGTCTCATCGGCGGCGGCATCGGGATTCACTGGGAAGCAATCGACGAGGACATATCAGTCGAGAGCCTTCTGGCACTGGCGTGAATTCCGGAAAAAGGGCACTGGCTACTTCCCTACTTCCCCATATCCGGCATATCATCGAGAGAAGGGGCAGTCAGGTAATATAAAAGTATAATGGCCGCCATCGTCTCCCGTTCACGACGGCTCTCATCTTCCGGTGGATATTGGGTGATTACTTCGTCCCCCTTGGCAGCCATCCAATACACACGGGCCTTCTTGATGCGTCTATCCTCGCCCCTCGCAGCCACGAAAAACCTTGCCTTGCCCGCCCCGAAAAGCCACGCGGTCCGACCCGTCGGTAACCCAAAAATATTCGACGCTTCCCAATTACGCATATACGCCTTACCAATGTTCTCGCTGAGTTCCTTAACCGTCATGTCATAAATCTTTTTGCTTGATATCAATTCTTTGCCCGCCTCGAAGAAGATCGCCCCGTCTCCTTGCGACCTTGCCTGGTACATGGCGGCCAGAGGGTCTTGCGTTATCTGCGTTTGCTCGGCGGAAGTGATTGCCCGTGGGAATTTGGCCTCCGGTTCATTACAGCCACACAAAAGCGCCAATAGCACGGAAAAAGAGCCGATTCCCCATTTGCGTAAAGCATGTCGAACCATTGCCGTGCTCCCGCCAATAATTTAACTGGAAAAACCGTTCCGGTTTTTCCTTACGCCGCTTTGGCTGGTTGGGCTGGTTGGGTCTCTGCCAATAGTTTCAGGCGCATCAGCAGAAGGGCTGTTTGTAGTTGGATGTCCTCTTGCAGTTGTTTTTTCAGCAGGTCGTTCAGCCGATCAGCGCCGACGCTCTTGAAGATGTCGGTTTCCTGGCGAATTTCCGCCCATCGGTTCATCTGGCGGACTGTAACCTTCGCGGGCACATCCGGATCGACGCCCCACGTCTTCGCACCGTTGGCCCGGTGCAGGCATCGTCCCAACGGCAGGTAATAATAGGCTGTGGTCAGTTTGAGTTTCGCCCGTCTGGATTTCAGAGGCATGGGCCTCTGCACGCTGCCCTTGCCGTAAGTTCGCTGCCCGACGATCCTCGCCCGCCCCCAGTCCTTCAGTGCTCCGGCGACGATCTCGGCGGCCGATGCGCTGTACTGGTTCACCAGGATAATTACCTCGCCCCGCTGGTACGCGCCGAGAGCGGTGGCGGTCTTTTTCGACTGGCCTCCGCGTCCTTTTACACTGACGATCAGCCCGCGAGGCAGAAACTCGTTGGAGACATCTTCAGCCGACGACAGCAGCCCGCCGGGGTTGAACCTCATATCGATAATGATGCCGCGAACCGGCTCCGATTCTTCAGTGCGCCGGCGGAGGCTGCGAAGCACCCGGCGTAGTTCGACGGCGGTATCCATTGTGAACTGCGTCAGGCGGATGTATCCGATGCGTTCGGCCGGGTCCAGGAAGAAGTCCCATTTCCCGCTAGGCAGACGGCGCCAGCCCTTTACGGTCTGGATGTGTATCGTGTCGCGTTTGATGTTCACGACGAACGGTTTGCTTTTACCGGCGCGGCGGATCGTCAGCGTAACGACCGTGCCTTTTGGGCCTGTAATCAGTTTGACCACCCGTTCGAGGCTCATTTTCCTGGTTTCCGCCCCGCCGACGCGGACGATATAGTCGCCCGCCCGGATGCCCGCACGCACCGCCGGCGCGTCGGCCAGGGGCGTTACCACCTCAATTGCCCGTCCGGGGTCTTTGCGTATCTGCACGCCGATACCGAAAAAAGACCCCATCGTACGCTTGCGAAACTCCTCTTCCTGGTAAGGCCAGATCATCGACGTGAACTTGTCCAGCGACGAGAGCATCCCTTCGGCGAACTCCATGTCCACCACCTCGGCGGGAAGGTTCACCGTCTCGGAATTGAGGTCCAGGATACGGTTCAGCGCGTCCCTGACGTGAATGTAATCCGGGGACTTCACGCTGCGCATCTGCTCGATCTGCCGGTCGATACCCTTCAGAAAAGCCTCGCGTTTGGTCTTGTTCTTCAAGACCTCAAGCGTTTCAGCGGCCCGGGGACTTTCGACAAGCACGCGGACGGCGTCGAGTCCGGCCAGGCCCATCTTCCTGTAATCCGGCTTCTTTACGTAGTTGTCGTCTATCCGTTCGATGGCGGTGCGGACCATTACGGTGTCAATTCCGACAATCATCCTTTTCCACTTCGGTTCTTCCGCCGGCTGCGTCACCGGAGCGGTGGTTGATTTTCCGGTCGTCGGCGTCGCCGGGGACAATCCGTTCAGGCCGTAAATATTATGCACGCGAACGTGCAGGGTTGCCTTCTTGAGCATGTCCTTGAAGGCAGTGTTGTCGGCGTCGATACCGCTAAGCCCGTCGCGCCCGTAAATCATCAGT
>DAOVLS010000437.1 GCA_030631125.1 Planctomycetales bacterium | reverse complement strand
GCCGACCTCGGAAACCAGCACCCGCTCGATAAGTTCCGTCAGGTTGGCCTCTCGCTCGCCGGGCGTGAAACTGCTCTGGATCTTCGCGTAGGAATTCAGCCACACGTTGGCGTAGTCGGAGTGTGAGCGGCTTGGGAATCTTGTAGTTTGTTTCCGCCAGTGACCTCGCACTGCCGAGATCGGGTGTTTCGGATCACTGTCTGAATGGTCGGATATGACGTCCCGCTTTTCGTAACCGGGGTATTCCTTGTATTCCTTATAAAACATGTATGGAAGGGGGTTTCCGTCGGGCCCTTTGGCCAGGCCCAGGACAGCCTTGCGGTAGTCCTGCCTGCTCATGCCCAAAACGTCACGCAGGTACGAATCGCCCATGATGGCCCGCGTCATCGTTACCATGATTATCTTGGCCTTGCGGGCGCAGACGGCTGCAATTTTGGCCTCATCGCTTCCGGCAGGGTACAGCCTGGAACCGAAAACGTATCCGTTGCAGAGGTTCCCCAGTATGTTACGCCGCCAGTTCAGTTCGAAGAAAATGCGGTACTGCGTGTAACCCAGAAAGAAGAACTTGAAGCCGTCAATATGCCCGTGGGTGTGTCCGTCCCATTTCTGCCAGGGGATGTCGTATTTTTTGGACCATTCGGGCGTGTGGGTCTTTCGCCATACCTCGTCGGTCGGCTCACAGCCTTTTCCGTCGTCGGGATACGACTTGTTGGGATAGTGATATGGTTTTCTGCCTTCTTTGCGGCAGTGCGGGCATACCAGTCGCCAAGGCTGCTCCGGGTTCCACTCGAACGGCATCCATCCGAACATCTCCGGATGAAACGGACAGGTGATAGTGCTGATTCCGAAAGGCGATTCCGGACGGAACAGTCCGAGGTAGTAACTGTCCGGTTTGTCGGCGTATTTTTTGGCCGATTTCATCGCCCTGCCGACCCAGCCTCGGACGTACGGGTCGCCGGATTTGAACTTCTTCTCAATATCCGCCCAGGTGTAGAGTTTGCCGTTGGGCGCCATAATGGCTGCGATTGACAGTTTATCAGGCAGGACGATGTCCCTGGGCGCTGTTCCGATCGCGCCGGCGACGGACAGATGTACGTCATCGACATAGAATGTCGCACCGGCGGTTACGTCGCGGTCCTTCTTGCCATAGACGAAGAACATCAGCGCCACACGCTCGGTCTGGCCCTTGGTGGTGAACGAACCGGCATGGCGCGTCCACTTGTCCGTCGGAAGCACACTTACTCCGGGGATGTTCCGGTCGCGCCCGCTGCCGTCGGACTTGAAACCCCACGGCTTGACGCTGATCTTACGGGTAAAACCCTTGCCCTTGATGTAGAAGGAGAAGTTGTACTTCGTATAGGGTTTGACGGGGATTGCCGCCGGACCGTTGTAGCCGTCGGTCTGTCCCGCAGACACGCCGGTACAGGCGACGCCGTCGTCCCCAAAGCCCGTAACTTTCAGGAAGACGCTGCTCTTTCCGCCGTGGAAGACCTTATCGGTCGCGCCCACCTCGGCGGGGGTGTTATGGTATCGGCCCCAGCCTTCCGGCAACTTGCCTTTACCTGCCTTTTCTGCGCCGGGATTGGGGACGATGTTGGGCGCCTTCCGCTCGTCGGCAGCCAAACCGGCCGCCGGAAATACCGAAATCACACCAACCAACGTCGCCAACAGCACGCTTGTTACTCGCATCATTAGTTTATCTCCTTTTTTTTAGACGCACAGGATACGTATGCACGCACGTACTCAAATGTATTCATAAACACAACAGACACAGCAAGGTTTCGCGTCTCGTTACGGGTTTTTTACTACCGCGGATAGATCGTCAGTTTCTTTACTGTGAGAACATCAATTTCCTGCCGGAGGGTTTCTTCGAGGTTTTCGTCGCGTCCGAGGGGGACCGACTTGCTCCCGATAGTGTTTCCCAGCCCCGTCAGCGATGCAAGTCGCGGTATGTCGGGATCGAGAAACAGGTCGTACGCCTCCGAAGTGCTGGTTACCTGCGGGTTCGGAAGGTTCGAGCGTGAAATAAGCACGCGTACGGTGGTCAGGTACTCCTTGCTGTCGCCCTGTCGGCGGATATTGACCGTAACCTGGCGATAGATGGTATGGATGGTTCCTTCGGCCAGGTCGCGTCGTGTAATCGCGTCTTTGCGCCAGAACTCGAACCAGTGCCTGCCTATCATCGGGAAGGTCGTAATGACGCCTTCCCGCCGGTCGGCGCGGTCGATGATAAAGCGATATTTGCGAAGCACTTCGCCGGCGGCGTCCCAGGCGGCATTGAAATTCTCATCGGCGACGCCGGGCGGGCTGGACACGGGCCTGCCCGTGGGTATGCAGCCTGTGCAAATAAACGCTACGGTCAGCAGAATAATTTGTAGCGATTTCATGGTCTCTTCACCTGATTTTGAGATTTTTCATGGTCGGTATTCGCCTGTCGCGATTTTG
>DAOVLS010000083.1 GCA_030631125.1 Planctomycetales bacterium | reverse complement strand
CTCATCGCCAAGCCCGGCGGCGCAGGCGATGCTGTCGGCTACGTGGGCTTCGATTGAATCGGCCTGGTCCATCACCGCGGCGATTCCGCCCTGGGCCTCGTATGTGTTGGACTGGGTGGGTAGGCCTTTTGTCAGGACAAGCACCTGTGCGTTTTCCGCCGCCGCCAGCGCTGCTCGCAGACCGGCTGCACCGGCGCCGACCACCAGCACGTCTGTGAAGATGTGCCCGATGTCCCGACTGTCAAAACTCAACAGATAACGTCGCTGTAAATACGGCTGGTCCATAACCGGCGTTACTATAGCACCCCGGCGGAAATTGCAAACGAAAAAGGAAACGTCTGCGAGACTGGATATTTTGCACCGGAAACGTTATTGCTATTCAGGTGTTTGCGTTGATCGGTTGGAGCCTGTGATGGAAAACATACCCCTGACAATGGTGCGGGAAGATTTGGGAAATATACCTCAATATCCTCTGCCCGCCGGGTATCGGATGCGTCTGTACCGGCCCGGTGACAAGGATGCGTGGGTTCTGATTCAGCGGATTGCAGATTCACGACCGAATGCCGGCGAAATTTTTGAGAGGGCCTTTGGTGCTGACCTGTCGGCGATGGAGCGTCGGTGCTACTTTCTGGTGGCGCCGGACGCTCACGACGTCGGAACCATCACCGCCTGGTATGATCGATACTATCGCGGCCGGCGGTGGGGACTCATACACTGGGTCGCGATCCTCCCGGAGCATCGCCGAAAAGGTCTGAGCAAGCCGATGATGACCACCGCGATGAATTGTCTCCGCGGACTTGGGCACCGCCGTGCGCTGCTGCGCACAGCGACGCCTCGTATCCCGGCCCTCAAAGTCTATCTCGATTTCGGTTTCGTACCCGACATGACCTGCAAGGACGCCGATCGCGGCTGGGAGATTGTCCGCGAAGCGCTGCCTCATCCGCTACTGGATAGTGCGTTGAGGTAAAATGTAGGCTGGGACGGAGCGAAGCGAAGTCCCACCTTTTTTGAATTGCCGGGACTGCGCTGCGCTTCGTCCCGGCCTACATATACCATCCGCCGTCTATGCGGATGGTCTGTCCGGTGATGTAGTCGTGTCCGGCGAGGAAGACGGCGGCGGCGGCGACGTCGGCGGGGCAGCCGAGACGCTTGAGAGGGATCTTATCTAAAATGGCCTGTTTTTCCGCTTCCGTAGTGTCATCTTGCCAGAGAATCGCGCCGGGAGCGACGGCATTGACGCGGATGTTCCTCTCGGCCAGGGCTTTGGCGGCGCTCTTGGTCAGCGCGAGCAGGGCGGCCTTGGATGCGCAATAGGCGGGATAGCCCGCCCAACCGGCCTCGGCGGCGATGTCGGTAATGTTGATGATGACCCCGCCGTCGCTCATCAGGCCGGTGGCGTGGCGGATGCACAAGGCGGCTGCGCGGGCATTGAGGTTCATCTGCACGTCCCACTGCTCAGCCGACAGCGTTTCTAACGGCGTCCGCGCGAACACTGCGGCATTATTGACCAGCACGTCAAGGCGGCCGAATTTTTCACCCACAGCGGCGAACATTGCCTCGATTTGTTCCGGTTTCGACAGGTCCGCCTGGATAGGAATGCAAAGGTGGGACTCCGCTTCACTTCGTCCCAGCCTACAACAACCGGCCGTCGCCTCGGCGTCGGCCTGCGAGCGGTTGTAATGAATAATCACATCGGCCCCGGCGTGGGCAAGGGCCAGGGCGATCGCCCGCCCGACCCGTCTGGCAGAACCCGTTACCAACGCGATTTTCCCGTCTAAATCCACGATGCGATTATAAAAAAATCCTCCAAAAAAAGCCCGATATAACCTGCCCCGCAGCCAGCGCCGGGAACCTTTTCGCTTCATAAGCGTCTAATATCCCGGATATCGAAAACCTCTAACAGAAAGGAACGAACCATGAAACGTTTAATTCTCCTGGCGGTAGTTGTCGCTCTTTGTGCGAATGTTCTGCCGGCGGCGGATGTCGCCAAGAAAATCAGTCCACAAACCCAGCCGCGAGTCGAGGTCGCCTTCGTGCTTGATACGACCGGTTCGATGGGCGGGCTGATTGCCGCTGCCAAGGCCAAGATATGGTACATCGCCAATCAGATCGTGCTCGGCGACCCCAAGCCGATCGTTCGCATCGCGCTGGTGGCGTATCGCGACAAGGGCGACCAGTACGTAACGAAGGTCTTCGACCTGACCGACAACATTGACGAGGTGTACGGCAACCTTATGAAATTCAAGGCCGAGGGAGGCGGCGACGGCCCGGAAAACGTCAACCAGGCGCTCTACGACGCCACGCATAAACTCTCCTGGTCGAAAGATAAAAAGACGCTCAAGATTATTTACCTGGTCGGCGATTACCCGCCTCACAACGAATACAAAGACGTTCCGACATACGACAAGACCGCCCGGGCCGCTATCGAAAAAGGCATCTACATTAACACGATCCTCTGCGGGAACAACTCGACTACACGGAAAATCTGGATGGAAATCGCCAATAGCGCCGAGGGTACGTTCCTCGCAATCAGCCAGAACGGCGGGGTCAGGGAAATCCCCACGCCGTACGATAAGGACCTTGCCAAACTGAACCGTGAATTGCTCGATACCGCAGTTGTGTACGGTAACAAAAAGGTTCGATTCGCGCAGAAGAAACTTAACACCGCGGCGAAGGATTATTCCGGGGCTGCTGCCGCCGATAGAGCATCCTTCGCAGAAGCCGCAGGGAAAACCGCCAGCAATGACCTCGTCGATGATATTCGTAAAAATCGCGTCAAACTGGCAAAGTTGAAAAAGGACGCGCTACCGGAAAATATGCGGAAAATGTCCCTCAAAGAGCAGAAGAAATTTATTGCCGAAAATCAAGCCAAACGGGACAAGATTAACGCGAAAATCAAAGACCTTTCCGCAAAGCGGGCGAAATTTATGAAGAAAGAACTGGCCAGGACCAAGGGCGGGAAGAAGGGCTTTGATTTGAAGGTTGTCGATTCGCTGAAGGTCCAGGCCGCCAGGAAAGGCATCAAGTATAAATAGTAGTCTGTAACACATAATCTGATGGATGGGTGGCACGGTCAAGTTGGAGCGAAGCGGAAACTTGGCCGTGCCACCCATATTCATCAATTTATCTGTTACGAATCTACCGGCTACTACACTTTCACTTTGAATCGTTCGCCTTTTTTCAGGTCGAGGCAGAATGTCGCCAGCACGTCGGCGGTGCGCTGGAGGTCTTTCAGGTCGATTAATTCGACGGTTGTGTGCATGTAGCGGTTCGGTATGCCGACGACGGCCGACGGTACGCCGCCGCGCTTGGCGTAGATCGCCAGGGCGTTCGTCCCGCCGGTGAGGCTGAAGGTCTCGGTCTGGAGGGCGATTTTCTTTTTCTTCGCCGCATCCCGCAGCCGCTGGATAACGACGGGATGATTTTCCCGTCCCCGGCTGACGGTCGGTCCTTTGCCAAGTTTGATTTCGCCGTGCTGTTTGACGTCGATTCCGGGCGTGTCGGTGGCGTGGGTTACATCGACGACGATGGCGGCGTCCGGTTTGACGTTTTCGACGTTCATAGCCGCACCGAACCCGCCCAATTCTTCCTGGATCGCGCTGCACGCGTAAATCGCGCATTTGAGTTGCTTTTTCTTCTCTGCCGCCAGGCGGAGGGCTTCGATGGCCGACCAGGTTCCCACGCGATTATCGAACGCGCGGGCGACGGCAACGCTGCCGTTGATAATTTCGAAATCATCGACAAATGTAATCGGATCGCCGACGGCAACCTTCTTCTCGGCGTCTTTGCGGTCCTTTGCGCCGATGTCGATGTAACTTTCGTGCATCTTGGGAGGCTTGTCGGGCTTTTCACTCGGAGCCTCCAGCAGGTGCGTCGTTGCCGCTCCGATCGCGCCGCGAACGATACCCTTTTTGGTGTGGATGTTGACCCGTTTTCCTCGGACCAGTGCTGCGTCAACTCCGCCGTTCCGCTGGAAATAGATAACGCCCTTATCGTCGATGTGCTTGACCATCAGGCCGATTTCGTCGGCGTGCCCGTCGAGCATTATCTTCGGATCTCCGCCGGCGTTCAGGACGGCTATGGCGTTACCGTATGCGTCGGTGTGGACCTCGTCGGCGAATTGGCGGGCGTACTCGCACCAGATACTCTGCCCGGGCGACTCGAATCCCGCCGGGGACGGCGTGGTCAATAACTCTTTGAGAAACTCCAACGATTCTTTCCGCATTTTTCTTTCCTAGTCCCTAATCCCAAGTCCCAAGTCCCTGTCTTTTAAACTTTGAATCGTTCGCCTTTTTTGATGTCGAGGCAGAACGCTGCCAGCCAATCCGCCGTCTGCTGGAGGTCTTTCAGGTCGAGCGTTTCGACGGTCGTGTGTATGTAGCGTGTGGGGATGCCGACTCTTACGGTCGGTATTCCGCCCTGTTTGCTGAAGACCGCCAGCGCGTTGGTTTTGCCGCCGAAGGTCGTTGTCTGGAGGTTGATTTTTTTGGCTTTTGCGACTTTGCGGAGTCGCTGGACGAGGGCTGGGTGGTTTTCCTGTCCCCTGCTGACGGTAGGCCCGCTGCCGAGTTTGACCTCGCCGTACTGCTTTTTATCAACGTCCGGCACGTCGCCGGCGAAGAACAGGTCCACCGCCAGGGCCAGGTCGGGCTTGATGTTGTAGGTGTGCATAGTGGCCCCGGCCAGCGTGCCGCCTTCCTCGTGGTTGGAGGCGGTGGCGTAAATGGCACACTTCAGATGCTTTCGTTTCGTTGCGGCTATTCGCAATGCCTCAATGATGGCCCACGTTCCGCCGCGGTCGTCAAGCCCACGGGCAGTTATCCTGCTGCCGTGGATTATCTCGAAACCATCGACAAACGTTATCGGATCGCCGACCGAGACCCTTTTTTCGGCGGCCTTGCGGTCCTTCGCGCCGATGTCGATGTAACTTTCGTGCATCTTCGGCGGCTTTGAGCCTTTGGCGTCGCCCTTGTAGTGGAACGGCACTGCCCCGACCACGCCGCGAACGACGCCTTTTTCGGTGTGAATATCGACGCGCTTGGTGCGGACCAGCGACGGATCGACCATTCCGATCCGCTGGAAATAGATAAAACCATCGTCGTCTATGTGCTTGACCATCAGGCCGATCTCGTCGGCGTGCCCGTCGAGCATGACCTTCGGATCGCCGTCGGGATTCAGTATCGCCACGGAGTTACCGTAGGCGTCGGTGCGGACCTCGTCGGCGAATTGCCGTGCATAATCGCACCACACCTTCTGCCCGCGCGACTCAAAGCCCGTCGGGCTGGGAGTGTTCAACAACTCCTCAAGAAACTCTAACGATTCTTTTCGCATGTTTCTTTTCCTGGTCCCAATTCCCTAATCCCAGGCCTGCCACGCCGTAGCCTTGGCGAAGGCGGGTCCCTATACTTTCACCTTGAATCGTTCGCCTTTCTTGATGTCGAGGCAGAATGCCGTCAGCAGGTCGGCCGTTTGCTGAAGGTCTTTCAGGTCGAGCATTTCGACGGTGGTATGTACGTATCGCGAGGGTACGCCCAGTATGGCCGACGGCACGCCGCCGAGTTTGCTGAAGATCGCCTGCGAGTTGGTCTTGCCGGCGAAGGTTTCGGTTTGGAGTTTGATTTTTTTCTTTTTTGCAACGTCTCGGATGCGCTGGACGAGTACGGGGTGGTTTTCCCGCCCTATGGTAACTGTCGGTCCTTTGCCCATTTTGATTTCGCCGTGGCGGGCGGTCTTGACGTCCGGCATGTCGGTGGCGAAGCCGAGATCGACGACAATGGCCAGGTCGGGCTTGATGTTGAAGGTCTGCATGGCGGCCCCGGCGAGCGTTCCGCCTTCTTCGTGGGTCGATGATGAGGCATAGACGGCGCATTTCAACTGCTTCCGCTTCGCCGCCGCCATTCGCAATGCCTCGATGACGGCCCACGTGCCGGCGCGGTCGTCAAACGCCCGGGCCGCCGCTATGGTTCCGCTGAAAATCTCAAAATCATCGACGAACGTAATCGGGTCGCCGACGGCGACTTTTCTTTCAGCGGCCTTGCGGTCGGAGACGCCGATGTCGATGAAACTCTCGTGCATCTTCGGGTTCTTCGGTTCCTTGTCGCGCGGGCGCAGGTGTATCGCCGCTGCGCCGATGACGCCGCGGACAGCGCCCTTTGCGGTGTGAATATCGACTCTCTTGCCTCGGACTTCGCCCGGGTCCGGCTTGCCGATCTGCTGAAAGTAGATAAAGCCGTCCTTGTCGATGTACTTGACCATCAGGCCGATCTCATCGGCGTGCCCGTCGAGCATGATCTTCGGATCCCCGCCGGGGTTGAGCACCGCCACCGCATTGCCGTAAGCGTCGGTGCGAACCTCGTCGGCGTACCTTTTCGCGTAGTCGCACCAGACCTTCTGCCCGCGAGACTCAAAACCCATCGGGCTGGGGGTTCTCAACAATTCCCTGAGAAACTCAAGCGATTCTGTCCGCATCTGTATAGTCTCCAATACCTTGCAAGCAGGGCATGCTACGCAACCGGTGCTGTTTTGTCGAGCATGATTACCGGATGTTCCGGCGTGCTCGCTTCAGCGAGGCATGAGTTAATGACAGGCAATCTGCAATCTCCTTGACGGGGTGTCGGGCTTGCGATAAACTCCTGCCCCGTCGTGTATCGTGAATAGGCCAGAGTCCCAACTTTTTTACGGAAGGAAAAGTGATGTTCAAAACACCCGCTGAAGTTGTTGATTTTCTCCGCAATAAGGAAGTTCCCGTCCCCGGAGCCGACCGGACAGGCAAGATCGAGTTCGTGGACCTTCGGTTTATGGACTTTCCGGGCCTGTGGCAGCACCTGACGGTCCCGGTCAATGAGGTAACCGAGGACAGTTTCACACACGGGTTCGGCTTCGACGGTTCGAGCATCCGCGGCTGGCAGGCGATTAACGAATCGGACATGCTGATCGTTCCGGTGGCCGATACGGCTTTGGTTGATCCGTTCATGGTCAGACCGACGCTGATGTTAATCTGCGACGTCAAAAGCCCGATCAACTTCAAGGAATACAGCCGGGACCCGCGGTCCATCGGACGCAAGTGCGAGGCGTATCTGAAAGAAAGCGGCATCGCCGATACAGCCTGCTTCGGCCCTGAACTGGAGTTCTTCATTTTCGACCACGCCCGCTACGACCAGACCATCAACAGCGCCCACTACTACGTGGACAGCAGCGAGGGCGTATGGAACCGAGGCAGCGACGACATCGACAACCTCGGGCACAAGATCCGCCTCAAGGAAGGCTACTTCCCGCTGCCGCCTTCCGACCAGGGACATCACATCCGTTCGGAAATGATGGCCGTTCTCCAGCAGTGCGGTATCGCCACCGAGGCGCACCACCACGAAGTCGCCACCGGCGGACAGGCCGAGATCGACATGCTGTTCGATACGCTGATCCGCATGTCCGACAAGGTGATGCTGTACAAGTACATCACCAAGAACGTCGCCGCCCGCTACGGCAAGACCGTTACATTCATGCCCAAGCCGCTCTTCCAGGACAACGGCTCCGGCATGCATACGCACTTTTCGCTGTGGAAGGGCGATAAGCCGCTCTTCGCCGGCGACGGGTACGCCGGATTCTCGAAGATGGGCATGTACGCCATCGGCGGAATCCTCAAGCACGCCTCTTCGCTGCTGGCGTTCACAAACCCGACGACCAACAGTTACAAGCGCCTCGTGCCGGGATACGAAGCGCCGGTCAACATGGTATATTCCAGCCAGAACCGCTCCGCCGCTATCCGCATTCCGACCTACAGCGACAATCCCAAGACAAAGCGCCTCGAGTTCCGCTGCCCCGACAGCAGTTGCAATCCGTACCTGGCGTTTTCGGCCATAACGATGGCGGCCATCGACGGGATCAGGAACGAAATCGATCCGGGCGAGCCGATCGACAAGGACATCTATCACCTCACTGCCGACGAATACGCCAAAATCGCCTCGGCGCCGGTCGATCTGAACGCCGCCCTGAAGGCCCTCGAGGCCGACCACGGTTATCTGCTCGAAGGCGACGTCTTCACCGACGACGTGATCTATTACTGGATCAAGTACAAACGCGAGAATGAGATTGACGCCCTCCGCCAGAGGCCTCACCCGTTCGAGTTTTGTATGTACTTCGACCTGTAATGCGTGGCACGGGCGTCCCGCCCGTGACAAGCATGGCCGAGACCTGTCCCTTGGGGACGGCCATGCCACGTAGCCTACCCGCCTTCGGGCAACTGGCGCTGGAGGAACGTTACCTGGTCTTCCAGGTCCTTTATCTGACCTGCGATGACCTCGCCTGCCTGGGGGTCGGTCGTATCCTCACGCCGTTGAGTCAGTTCCTTGATCTCCAACAGCATCCGCTCTATCTGCCCCTTGACGTCGGCTTCGGGGTTG
>DAOVLS010000463.1 GCA_030631125.1 Planctomycetales bacterium | reverse complement strand
GACACCGGCTGACTACCTTAACATGGTCAGCCTCGTCAGCGACGTCGATAGTATCGATTCGGAATCCGGGGCCGTTACGTTCATGACGCTCCACGCAGCCAAGGGTCTGGAGTTCCCCGCCGTCATTATCATCGGTTGCGAGGAAGGCCTGCTGCCGTTCGACCGGGGCGACGGGAAGGACCGCGACATCGAGGAAGAGCGCCGCCTGGCGTTCGTCGGAATGACCCGCGCGCAGGACCGCCTGTACCTGACCTCGGTAAAACATCGCTGCCTGCGGGGGCGAACGGAACGGCAGGTCGAGTCGCCCTTCCTGACGGAAATCGGTAGCGAGTCGGTCAGCCGGGTTGATAAAACCACGACGGAAATGCCGGCGTATCGTCCGTTCGCCGGTGCAAGGCGGACCCGCGCCCGCGACGGTTTCTACGAAGACGTTGATAATCGCGCGATAATCGAGGCGATGGAGGCCGGTGATTTTATACCGGACGAATTCGCCGGAATCAGTAAAGGCCGACTGGTGCGCCATCCGAAATTCGGGGCGGGAAAGGTGCTGAAAATCTCACACGACGGCACGCGAACCCGCGCCGTCGTGCAATTCAGCAACGCCGGAAAAAAAACGCTCATCCTCGAATACGCCGGACTGAAACCGATGTAGCAGGTAGGCTGGGCCGGAGCGAAGCGGAGTCCCACCTTCATTCGCTTCATCCGCAGGAAAAAAGGTGGGTCTCCGCTTCGCTCCGGCCCAGCCTACACACTTGATACGGACCGGCGGACAAATAAGATACCGGCGTATCAGGATATGCTGAATTGAAAGGAGTTTCGTTATGAAAGAGATACGCGTCGGCCTGGTCGGTTTGGGGCCTCGTGGCCGGGGATGCTGGGCCAAGCACTTCGGCCAAATGCAAGGCTATAAACTCGTAGCGGTCTGTGATCGCTTTGCCGAGCCGATAGAGAAGACCATGCGGGATCTCAACGACCCGGACGTGGCGGCCTTTCAGGATTTTTCAACCATGCTGAAAGAGTCTTCGCTTGATGCGGTCGGTATTTGCAGCGATCCCGACAAACAGGTCGATCTTGCCGTCGAGGCGCTCGAAGCCGGCGTCCACGTTATGACGGAAGTCGTCGCCGCCTTCACGATGGAAGACCTCTGGCGGCTGGTGTCGGTCGTTGAGAAAACGGGGCTGATCTATCAACTCGGCGAGCAGACCCGCCATTGGGGCTTCGTGGACGCCTGGAAGCGGATCGTCGAGGCCGGGACGCTCGGCAGGATTGTCTGCGCCGAGGGACAATACATCGGATACTACGGTACACACTGGTTCTTCTACGACGACCGGACCGGACAATACCTGTCGCTGGAAGAAGCCCGCTCCAATCCCCACGCCCGCCCGACGTGGCGAAACGGGCTGCACCCCATCCTCTATCTGCCGCACGAACTCAGCCCGCTGCTGAAGATTCTCGACGACCGGGTAGTCGAGGTCGTCGCGATGGGCACGCCGCCGGAGACTTCTCGCGTCCCGGAGGCTGGGAAGCCGGACATGGAGGTTGCGTTGATGCGAACGGCCAAGGGGACGCTGATGAGGCTGTCGTGCGGGTTCAACTGTCCCGTACCGCACAGGGGCGGGACCGGCCATCATTGGTACGCACTGATGGGCACGGAAGGCTCGGTCGAATGGAAACGGGCCGGGTGGGACAAGTGCAAAATGTGGACCACCGCGATGGGAACGCACGAT
>DAOVLS010000414.1 GCA_030631125.1 Planctomycetales bacterium | reverse complement strand
TGCATAGGCTGCTCCTTGTACTGAAGTGCAGCCCGATGCTAGCGTCAAATTGAAATCGATACAGGTTGTAAATTTACATAACATTATGCTATTTTATTGGTTATATTAAATTCGCCTAACTTTAACCGGACAGTAGTGATTACTAATTACTAATTACGAATTACCAATTACCAATTACTCTTCATTTTTGGGGGGTTCTCGCCGGTGTTTCTTTTTGCCCTGCCGGTCGGACTGATCTGAAGATTGCACCTGCGGAGCGGCGCTGAGCGCGCCGGGATGTTTGTTTTTCTTGCCTCGCCGGCGTGGCTGGCGTCGTCGTCGGGCAGCGCCTCGAGATTTCCGCGACATTTGCTTTGCCTTGTCGGGGGTGGTTTTTTCGACGATTTCGCTTCGGCCTGAAGGTTCTTCATCGGGAGGCGATTCGGGTTTGGGTTTGGGTTCGGGTTTGGATTTGGATTTGACGACCCGGCGGGGTGGGCGAGCCGATTTGACCGACCTTTCGGGTTTGGCGGGGGGAGCAGGTTCCGGCGGGCCTGCCATATCGCGTTCGACGATTTCCTCGTTGGGTACGGCGATTTGCCTCTTATCGAGAAGTCCCAGGCGGACCAGTTGCGTGATGATTTGCGTCTCAATGACCTTCCCGACGACGCCGTCGGCGGTGCGGACCCAGGTGTTTCTCTTGGGGAGTTTCCGGCGGATTTCTTCGTATGTCTTGTCCTCGTATCGCAGGCAGCACATAAGCCGGCCGCAGCGACCGGAAATCTTGGCCGGGTCCAGCGTCGCCTTCTGCACCTTGGCCATTCGCATCGAGATCGGCCTGAGCAGTTTGAGGTATTCCCGGCAGCAGCACTGGCGCCCGCATCGCTCGAAGTCGGCCAGCAGCCTGGCTTCGTCACGCGCGCCGATCTGACGCATTTCGATCCGCGTGTGGTATTGCCCGGCCAGACGCCTGACCAGTTCGCGGAAATCGATGCGACTCTCGGACGTGAAGAAAAACACCGCACGCTCCCCGCCGAGGATGTGCTCGACAGCCACAAGCCTCATATCCAGCGCCAGGGCCTTGATCTGCTCCCGGCAGAAACCGGCTTCGTCCGCCGCGGATTTGTCGAGGTGGTGCTGGTCGTTGATGTCCTGCGGATTGGCCGAACGCATGACCCGCCCGCCGCGGGTGAACGGGTAGCCCTTGCCGCTGTCGGCGAGGTATTGCTCCAGCGACTTATCCTCTATGCTCCACGGTGAGTCGCAGGCGACGTTTATCACCACCGTGCCCAGTTCCGTCCCGCGCTCGGTCTCGATAACCAGTTTCATCCCAGGCGCCGGCGCAGCGTCCAGGTCGTGGTCGAACAGACCTAGTTGCATCATCCGCCCATAGCGAACGACAACCCGACCGCCCGAACGCTTCTGCTCGCCTGATTCGACAGGTGCATCAGAAGATGTTTCCGTTTGCTCTGTCATAAGGTCATCTATTATATCATTATATCGCAAACAGTCCACGTTGCACATTTGTCTGAAAATCAGCAGGGATGGAAGTTTAAGAAAAAATAAAGAGAAAAAGGTTTTATCCCCTGCATCCTTTGCATCCCTGCTAATTCTTCTGTCAAAGAAATCCTGGCATATGGACCGATAGGTCTTTTAGAATAGTCTCCAACGAAGGAGCGGGGATGGAACGACACATTACGACATTGTTCGCACCGAAGCCTTTGACCGGTGGGTCATGCTTGCGTTTCGGGCTTTTATTGTTTCTCGTCGCCGCTACCGGCTGCCACAGCCAGCCTAAGGTGATATTGACCGACCTGCCGAGGGATTCGGCCATCGGGACTTTCGCAACTCCTGCGCCGGTCAATACCACCGAGGTAAAACCGCCGCCCAAACATAACGACATGGTTGTCGTCAATGTTCCGGCCGGATGGGTCCCCGCGGTGAACGAGAGGCCCTGGCGGTGGATCGTGCTCCACCACAGCGCCACGCATGGCGGATCGGCTGCGATTTTCGACCACGCGCACCGAAAACGGGGATGGGACGAACTGGGATACCACTTCGTCATAACAAACGGGCGCAACGGCCCCGACGGTCAGGTGCAAATCGGAAGCCGATGGCCCAAACAGAAATGGGGCGCACATTGCGGAAAAACGCCCGGCAACGCATATAACAACTACGGTATCGGTATCTGCCTGGTGGGACACTATTCCAAAAAACTACCTTCAGCCAGGCAACTGGCGAGCCTGAAAAAACTGCTGCTGTTCCTGATGGACAGATACAAGATTACACCTGCCCGCGTAATCGGGCACCGCGACGCGCCCAACACGGCCACCAAATGCCCCGGCGAGACCCTGCACCGATACATCAACAACGTCCTCCGCCCAGAACTGGCGCGGTAGTAGTAGGAAATTCCGTGTGCAGGAAACTTCAACTTGCACACCCTGCGCCTGCATCCTTACGAACACACCGCCATAGATCGGGGTGTCAGGGTATCAGGGGTATCAGGGGTATCAGGGACAGCCACCTATTTCTGCCTTAAATATAGGTGGCTGTCCCAATCTTGTTCGGCACTCATATTGCTACGAAATATATCTTTTGTAACTACTTGTTTTATAATGGGTAATGAACGCTGGTTTTCGAGCGCCAAATCAGTGGTGTCCTATCAGCATCGGCACCAGAGGCCTTTTGTTGCCGATATTCCGTGTTGAGGACATTCTGCCAAATGCTTTTCTAAACATCAGTTAGCACAACGAAGTCGCCACGCCATACCGTTGTGCC
>DAOVLS010000097.1 GCA_030631125.1 Planctomycetales bacterium | reverse complement strand
TGGGGTTGCCCTGTTCGTCGATGATAACGGCGGCGTTTCGGTCGAAACGAACGTAAGAACCGTCGCGTCTGCGAATAGGGAAAGCCGTTCGCACAATCACGCATCGGACAATGTCGCTTTTTTTGACCACTCCACCGGCGGCCGCCTTCTTGACGGTACAGACGATCACGTCGCCTATCCCCGCCTTCCGACGGGTGTACTGCCCGCGAGCGGTCGAACCGCCGAGAACCTTGATGCAAAGGGCACGCTTGGCGCCGGTGTTGTCGGCTATGTCGAGTTTTGTTTCCTGTTGAATCACTTCTCTGTTGCTTCCTCGGTTACCACAGCCGCCACCATGCCGCCGGGCTTGACAACCCGCACGATCCGCCACGACTTGTTCTTGCTGATCGGGCGGGACAGGGCCAGTTCAACCGTATCGCCCACGCGGGCCTCTTCGCGCGCATCGTGGACGAGCATCTTCTTCCGCCGGCGAACGTATTTACCGTACAGAGGATGCTTCGTAAGCCTGTTGACCACGACCCGCACCGTCTTGCGCCCGGAAATCGAATCGACCACTCCAGTCAATGCAACCCTTTGCGTCGGCGCCGATTTTTGGGCTTCTTCTGCTACCATTTGCCTGTTCCCGTGTTATTCCTCGTTGCCCGTCTCGGCGCCGGCCAGTCGGCGCTGACGCCGGATAGTCAAAACCCGCGCGATGTCACGCTTGGCCTTGGCGAGCATCGAAGGGTCTTCCAGTTTTTCCGTTACCGCCTGTGCCCGCAGGTCAAACAGGTGCCGATGCAGGCGGTCCAGTTCCGTCTGGATTTCCTCGTCCGAAAAATGTCTTATCTCTTCGACTTTCATGTAACCGTAACCGTAACCGTAACCGTTAAATCCGTGTTCTTATCCGTGCGTCCTCTTGGCCAGACGACACCGCACCGGCATCTTGCAGGCGATCCGGCGAAGGGCGGCCTTGGCGGTATCGGCCTCGGTACCGGAAATCTCAAAAAGCATGGTTCCGGGCTTGACCGGAGCGACCCACATCTCAGGCTCGCCTTTACCCTTGCCCATTCGCGTTTCCAGCGGCTTGGACGAGACGGGCTTATCGGGGAAGATTCTGATATAGACCCGTCCTTCACGATGCAGGAAGTGCGTCGCCGCCACACGACCGGCTTCAATCTGCTTGGCGGTAATCCACCCCGCCTCCAAAGTCTGCAAGCCGAAATCACCGTAGGAAACCCTGTTCCCACGCGTGGCGTTACCGCGAACACGTCCACGCTGCATCTTGCGATGCTTCACTCTTTTAGGCATCAGGGCCATTTATTTACCTTCCTCCGCGTTTCCAGCAGGGGCATCCTGCTTGGGCGTTTGGGGTTCGGGTGCTTTTTCCTGCTTCGTTGCAGGTGCTGTCGTTGCCTGTGGCTGCGGCCTTGGACCACCCCTGGGCCGACCGCCGCCGGATTGAGGACGACGGGGCGGACGACTGTGTTGCGACGGACCAGGGCGGGAAATCTTCTCTGAATGATCATCCGCGCCGAATTTGCCGCGATAAATCCAAACCTTCACGCCAAGCGCGCCGTAGGTGGCAAAACACTCGGCGAAACCGTAATCAACATCCGCGTCCAACGTGTGCAGCGGGATGGATCCCAAAATCGTCTTGACGGTCCGGCTCATCTCCGCGCCACCAAGACGACCGCCGACCTGTATCTTCACACCCTTAGCACCGGCCTGCATAATCGTCTCACATCGCTGCTTAATCGCACGCCGGAAACTCGCACGCCGCTTGAGTTGCTCTGCTACGGCGCCGGCCGCCAGTTGCGCGTCCAGATCAGGATGGGAAATTTCCAGAACATTGACGTTAACGCGACGGTCCGACAGGTCCTCCAGCGCTTCTTTGAGTTTTTCCACTTCAGCGCCGCGAGGTCCGATGACCAGACCGGGCCTGGCCGTCTTTAGTGTAACCTTGACCTCTTCGCGGGTCCGCTCGATTTCTATACTGCTTATTCCGGCGTAGGGAGGCTGGCGGTTCAGGCGGTTCTCGACGAACTCCCTGATCTTCCAGTCCTCGACGAGGAACTCGCCGAAGTTGCTCTTGGGCGCGAACCATCGGCTGGCCCACCCGCGGGTGATCCCGGTACGAAAACCAATTGGCGAAACTTTTTGACCCATAATCTCAATCCTGCCTTATCCGCCGGTTCCCCTCGATTCGACCACGACGGTTATATGGCTGTTGCGCTTCATTATCGGGAAGGCCCGCCCTCGGTCCTTCGGACGCCAACGCTTCATCGTAGGGGCCTCATCCACATACGCCTTCTCGACATAAAGCGAATCTGTATCGGCCTCGGCTTCGTCGGCGTTGGCGACTGCACTGGTCAGTATTTTCCGAACGAAGGTCGCTCCGCGATGCGGCGTGAAATTCAGCACGTTAAGTGCTTCTTCCACGTCGCGTCCGCGAATCAAGTCCACTATAGGGCGGACCTTAGTCGGGCTGATCCGGGCAAATCTGTGTATCGCTTTCCAGGCCATATCTATAATATCTCTCGTCGGCGGTTGCGGTGTCTTACCTGCTTCGCTTCGCCGCCGTGTGTCCGCGGAACATCCGCGTCGGGCTGAACTCTCCCAACTTGTGTCCCACCATATCTTCTGTAACAAAGACGGAATGGAAAATCTTTCCGTTGTGCACATTGAACGTATGCCCGACGAATTCCGGCACGATAGTACACGCCCGCGCCCAGGTCTTGATCGGCTCGCGTGAGCCGGTCTGTTTCTGCTGCTGGACCTTGCGGAAGAGTTTCTCGTCCACATAAGGCCCTTTTTTGAGACTTCTTGCCATTATTCATTCACTCCCGACGAATCGGAATTTCTCTCTAAAGTTTCACCAGACCGTAACGTCTGCTCCGGCGCCGGCGAAGGATAAGTTTGTTCGACGCCTTCTTTTTCCTTCGCGTTCTTCCGCCCTTGGCGGGTTTTCCGGTCGGGCTGCAAGGATGGCGTCCGCCACCGCTTCTGCCTTCACCGCCGCCCATCGGGTGGGCGACGGGGTTCTGTGCTACGCCGCGAACGTGCGGTCTGCGGCCCATGTGTCGCTTTCGACCGGCCTTGCCCAGGCGAACGTTCTGGTGGTCGAGGTTGCTCAACTGTCCTACGGTCGCCCGACAGCGGGCGTCAACCATTCGCATCTCGCCGCTGGGCAGGACCAGATGCGCCCACTTGCCTTCCTTGGCCATCAACCTGGCCGACCCGCCGGCGGAGCGAACCAGTTTGCCTCCGGCGCCGGGAATCATTTCGATGTTGTGAATCGTCAGTCCGGTGGGAATCTTCGCCAGCGGCAGGCAATTACCGAGCCTCGGTTCGGCGGCGTCGCCTGAGTAAATTTTTTGTCCGGCCTTCAGGCCTACCGGGGCGAGGATGTATCGTTTTTCACCGTCGGCATAATTTATCAGGGCAATGTTGCAGGTGCGGTTCGGGTCGTACTCTATCGTTGCTACCGTCCCTTCGACGCCGTCCTTGTTGCGTTTGAAATCTATGACGCGGTACATCCGCTTGGCCCCGCCGCCGCGGAACCGACTGGTGATTACACCCTGATTATTGCGCCCGCCGGTCTTTTTCAGCGGACGCAAAAGCGACTTGGTCGGCGCATCACCGGTCAACTCCTCGCGGATATTGACACTCGCGTTTCGCCTTCCCGCCGACGTCGGTTTGTACTTCTTAATTGCCATCTACTCGTCCAATACTTCAATTAGAACATATCAATGTGATAGTCCGGGTGGAGTATCACAACCGCTTTTTTCCAGTGGCTGGTCGTACCGCGCTTATAGCCGACCCGCCGCGGCTTGCCGCGACGATTGGCCGAACGAACTGTCAGCACCTTCACGTTATAAATCTTCTCGACAGCCTGTTTTATCTGGGCCTTGTTTGCCTCAGGGTTAACCTGAAAGGCATATGCGTTCCGCGTCTCGGACTGGTGCGTACCCTTCTCGGTTACCAGCGGGCGGATTATCGTGTTGTAAATATCGTTTTTCATCTTCAGGCAGACCGACTCAGCAGTTTCTCCATCGCCTCGCGCGTCAGCAGCATCTTCTGCCGGGTCGCCACCTCGAAGGCGTTCAAGTCTTCCACCGGACGGACGGTAATGTCCGGGATGTTGCGTGCGCTCCTGAAGAGGACCTCGTCATATTGGGCCGGCGCCAGCAGGCAGGAGCGGTTTATCTTCAAATTGGCCAGGACCTCGGCGACGAATTTCGTTTTCGGTTCCGTCAGCGACAGGCCTTCGACCACTACAAGGTCATTTCCAAGGATTTTTGCGAGGATGGCCGAATTCAGCGCGCCTCGCCGCATTTTCTTAGGCAGCGTTTTTCGATAACTGTGCGGCGTTTTGGCAAAGGTCATTCCACCGCCTCGGACCTTTCCGGTCCGGACCGGGCCTCGGCGGGCGTTTCCGGTGCCCTTCTGGCGGAAGATTTTTCGGGTAGAACCTTCGACCTGGCCTCTACCCTTGGTCGCAGCGGTTCCCTGCCGGCGGTTGGCGTGATAAGCCACGACCGCCTGCTTCAGCAGGGCGACGTTGACGCTCTTGCCGAAACACTCATCATCAATCTTGAGCGTCTCGATCTGCTCGCCGGCCGTATTGTACACTGGAATTTCCAACATATCTTAAAAAGCCTGTATTATTCCTTCTTGTCCTTTGCGGTGCGGGATTTCCTGACGAGCAGGTATCCGCCGTTAGGCCCCGGAACCGAACCCTTGATAAGAAGCAGGTTGTTTTCGGCGTCAATGCCCACCAGCCGATGGTTCCTGCTGGTGGACCGGACTGCGCCCATGTGCCCTGCCATTTTTTTACCTTTTTTTATGTTTCCGCCGTGACCCAGGTCCGTTCCGTGCCCGCCGATGGAGCCGGGGCTGCGGTGCTTACGCTCGACACCATGACTGGCGGGCTGACCCTTGAATCCGTGGCGCTTTACTCCGCCGGCAAAACCTTTGCCCTTGGTGGTCCCGACCACATCAACAAAGTTCACGCCTTCAAAGACCTCGACCGTCAGGGTCGCCCCGACGTCGGAGTCGGTCTCTTCGAGAAGCCGGACTTCACGAACGATTTTTTTCGGTGCGGTCTTTGCCCGCTCAGCGTGCCCGATAGCGGGTTTGGCTGCCCGGCGGGTCTTGACGTCTTCAAAGCCTATCTGGACGGCGTCGTAACCGTCCTTTTGGTCGGTCTGTTTTACCTGAAGGACAACACATGGCCCGGCGCGCACGACGGTTACGCCGCAAACGTCACCGTTCTCGGCGAACATCTGTGTCATACCAACTTTTTTTCCAATCAACGCCGGATACATTTTATCCCGTGCTTTCCATCTGAAAGAGTTTCACCAACAGCAAAGAGGCAGAAGTGCCAAAACCGCTGTCGTTCAAAGCTACGCCTTTATCTTCACGAACACCCCTGCCGGCACTACCAGCCTGTTCAACGCTTCTATCGTGCGGACCGTTGGTTCATAGATGTCGATGATCCGTTTATGTGTTCGCATCTCGAACTGTTCACGGGATTTTTTGTCCACGTGCGGGCTGCGAAGCACCGTATATCGTTCGATTCGTGTCGGCAGTGGAATAGGTCCGCATACCCGCGCGCCGGTCCGACGGGCATGGTCAACGATCTCGGCGGCTGAACCGTCCAGCGCGCGATGATCGTAAGCCTCCATCCTGATACGAATCTTATCCTGAACCATTATGTTTTTATCTCTGACCGACGATTGTAACTATTTTCGTGAAGATAAGTTGCAAAGCCTTACCAGTTTATCCAATCATTTCTGAATGTCAATTATTGAGATGAAAATTTTTTATTAAATTATTTCCCGTCCCAAGGCCCCGTCCGTCAGGCCAATCGAGCGGCAACCTCGGCGGGGACAACCTTATAGGTCGCAGGCTCCATGACATACGTTCCACGCCCCTGGGTAAGGGACCTCAGGACTGTCGCGTACCCGAACATCGCCGCCAAAGGCGCCTCTGCAATGAGTTTACAGTAATTTTCCCGTCGCTCCACGGTCGTAATCTCGCTCCGGCGGGCGTTCAGGTCGCCGGTAACAGCGCCGAGGTAATTGTCGGAGACGGTAACTTCCAGTCGCATTATCGGCTCAAGAAATACGGGCGACGCCTTTTTTACGCCTTCGCGGAACGCCAGAGCGCCGGCGCGGGAAAAGGCCAGTTCCGACGAATCCACAGGATGGTGCTTGCCGTCCAGGAGCGTAACGGTTATGCCCGTCGTCGGATAACCGGCCAGCGGGCCGTTGGTGGCCTCGTCGATTACCCCTTCCTTGACGGCGGAGATGTACTCCTTCGGGATCGCGCCGCCCTTGATTTTCTCGATGAAGACGATTCCCGCTTCCTCCCGGCTTTCATCCTCGTTGCCGGCGGGCGTCGGTTCGACCCGCAGCACGACCACGCCGTACTGCCCCCGCCCTCCGGTCTGGCGAACGAATCGCCCCTCAGCCTCGGCAGCGGCGGTGATAGTCTCTTTGTACGCCACTCGCGGTTTGCCCACGCGGACGGAAACGCCCATGTCGCGGATCAACTTGTTGCGAATGATCTCCAGGTGCAACTCGCCCATTCCCGAAATCAGCAACTGCCCGGTCTCGCGATCCATATCGGTTCGGAACGTCGGGTCTTCCCGTCGTAGCGTAACAAGGGCCTCGGACAGGCGGGCCTTTTCCGCCGACGAAGCCGGTTCAATCGACATTGAGATTACCGGCTTGGGGAACTTTATCTTCTCCAGGATTATCGGGTGATGGGAGTCGCACAGCGTATCACCGGTAAAACTGTGTTTGGGTCCGACGACTGCGACGATGTCTCCGACATCGGCGTGGTCCCGTCGGATGCGCTGCTTGGCGTGCATCTCCCAGATGCGTGAGACGATTTCTTTTTTCCGTCGGGACGGGTTGAGTACGCGTGAACCGGCCTTGAGCGAACCGCTATAGACACGAATGTAATAAAGGTCCCCGTGCAGGTCCGAGGCGATCTTGAACACCAGGGCTGAAAACGGCTCGTCGGGCTGGGGCAGACGCTGAACGGTCTGTTCGGTTTCGAGGCTTTCATGCCCGCTGACGGGCGGGACGTCCAGCGGAGAGGGCAGGTACTCGCAAATCGCATCCAGAAGGACGCGGACGCCCATGTGCTTCAGCGCCGAGCCGCAAAGAACGGGATGAATCCTGTTGGCGATAACCGCCCGGCGGATTGCCGACTTGATGTCGGCGACGGAAATCGGTTCCTCGTGGACGTATTTTTCCATCAATTCGTCGTCGGCTTCGGCGAGGGCTTCTATCATGTCGTGACGGGCCTGCTCGACGGCGCCGGCGTAATCGGAGGGGATTTCGCCGACCTTCAGGTCCATTGCGATCTCGGCCTGTTCGTAGAAGAACGCCCGCTGCTCGACAAGGTCGATCTGACCGGCGAATTCGCCGGCGGCGCCCATGGGAATTTGCAGCACAACCGGTTTAGCGCCCAGGCGGTCGCGGAGTTCGCCGACTACCATCTCGAAATCAGCGCCGAGGCGGTCCATCTTGTTGATGAAGCAGATTCTTGGAACGCTGTACCTTTCCGCCTGGTTCCAGACGGTTTCGCTCTGGGCTTCGACGCCGCCGACGGCACAGAAGACCGCCACCGCGCCGTCGAGGACACGAAGTGAGCGTTCGACCTCGATGGTAAAATCGACGTGCCCGGGCGTGTCGATCAGGTTGACGGTGTAGTCTTTCCAGGACAGCGTTGTCGCCGCCGACGTAATGGTGATGCCGCGGGCCTGTTCTTCGGCGAGGGCTTCTATCATGTCGTGACGGGCCTGCTCGACGGCGCCGGCGTAATCG
>DAOVLS010000162.1 GCA_030631125.1 Planctomycetales bacterium | reverse complement strand
GCATGAAGGTAGGACGGCAATGGCGGTTCTACCGGGCCGACATCGAGCGGTTCCTCAAAGGCCAGGAGCCGAAAATCGAACTACCCACTGACATAGGCCCACTGGTAAAAAGTCTTGACGACAGGCTCAGGAAACTCGGTGGCATTAGCCCCTCTGCCCCCGATACCGAACCGGTTAGTCGGGCGGCGGTTCTGATAATCGTCCTGGGCGCTACCATGCGGGCCAGCGACATTCACATCGAACCGTATGTGAAAAGCGCGGTAATCCGCTGCCGGGTGGACGGCGTACTGCATCCGGTCGTCGAGTTCGACATCCGCCTCCTGCCCGCCATCGTCGAGCGATTCAAACAGTTGTCTGCCTGCGACGTCCACGAGAAGGCCCTGCCACAGGATGGACGAATCATGATTACGTTCAAAGAGAAGAAGGGACAGGTGGAATTAGACATACGCATCTGCTTCCTGCCGGCGCTGGTGGGCGAAGCGGTTACGCTTCGCATCCTCAGGCCCGATCAGATTAATCTGTCTATCGACAGCATCGGCCACGCCCCGGCCGACAGGGAAAAACTCCTTCGGGCCATCGAGGCCCCGCACGGACTGGTGATTATTTCCGGGCCGATCGGCTGCGGCAAGACAACGGTGCTGTACGCCTGCCTGGTCCACTTGATAAGTCCGGGAATCAAGGTGATGAGCGTGGAGGATCCCGTGGAGTATCTGATTGGCGGCATGGTTCAGGTACCCGTACGCCAGAAGGAGGGATTGACCTTCGCGCGGGCGACACGGTCCTTCATGCGAAGCGATCCTGACGTCATCATGATCGGCGAGATACGCGACTTTGAGACGCTTATGATCGCCCATCAGGCCGCCTTGACCGGACACCTCATCATGACCACTCTACATACCGATGACGCCGTCGGCGCCTTGAAACGCATGTTGGATATGGGAGCCGAGCCTTTTATGATTGCCGACGCCACCAAACTTATCAGCGCTCAGCGTCTGGTCCGATGCGTCTGTAAGGCTTGCAGTACGCCGGACGAACCGTCGGCCAAGGTTCTCATGCGCGCAGAAGAGATGGCCGGTGCCGGTGGTCTCCAATGGGAGGCTTTGGAGAAGAACTTCCGCAAACCCGTCGGTTGTAGCGAATGCGGGCAGATGGGTTACCGAGGACGGACGCTCATCGCCGAGATGCTTGAGGTTACGCCGGAGATAGGTCAGGCCTTGCGGGGCGGGGCATCGGCCGACGAGATGCGAGCCATCGCCGTTCGCGGCGGCATGACCACCATGGCCGCCGACGGTATCCGTCGCGCAGCCGGCGGCGAAATAACACTGGACGAGGTCTTCCGCGTGATGTCGTTGCGATAGGCACGGCGGGATGAAACACTGAAAAAAAGAAAAGACCGGTACTCTATCCCGGAAAAGGCGTTCAAATACGCATAAACCAGGAGTTTATGCTATGGTGTATTTTCGGAGCAAAGGACCGGTTCAAATGAAAGTCCTGGCGGCATTTGCCGTATGCGCGGTGTTTATCGGGATAAATCAGGTCTTCGCCGCTGAAAAGGAGCAGGCACAGAAACCCAAAGCGCGCCCGTACACCGTGGAGAATCGCTGCGGGAAACCTGTCTATGTCGAGGCGAGGACGCTTCCGGCGCTTCCGAAGCGCCCGTCGCGCGTCAATGATGCCGGAACCCCGCCGGGCAAATGGCTCCAGGCCGGCGCTGCCCGTGTGGACATAACCCCCTCAGGCCCCGTTATCATGCGAGGCTTCAATCGCCGGACCTCCACCGGCGTCCACGACCGGCTGTACGTCAGGGCATTGGTCCTGGACAACGGCGATGAGAAATTGGCTGTCATCAGTTGGGATAAGTTGCACGTCAATAATTTCAAAATGATTGCACGAACCCGGCGCGAGATTCACAAACGCACCGGCATCCCGGAGGCCAACATCCTCATCAGCCCTACGCATACTCATTCCGGTTGTAGAGGTCCGTTCCCTGACGCCTCCATCAAAGCAGCCGAGCAGGCCTGGAAAAACAGGAAAAAAGCACGCATCGGCGTCGGCTCGAAGATGATTTACGGCATCGGGACCAACCGGCGCACGACTCGTGGTTCGTGGCTCCGCGATGGTCATTCCAGCCCCAATGTGGTCATGGATAACGAATGCGGCGTGATCCGCATCGAGGACGAAAAGCGTAACATCATCGCCGTCGTCGTCAACTATTCCTGTCACCCGACCGTCCTTGCCGGCGAAAACACACTGCTGAGCGGGGACTTCGCGGGTATCGGGATGCTGGGAATAGAAAAGCGGCTGGGAAAGAGCGCCGTCGCGCTGTTCCTCCAGGGCTGTGCCGGAGATACCGGAACCCAGACCTTCAGAAAGAGCAGGACTATTCCCGAAGCCGAAAGGCTGGGCAAAAAGTTTGCCGATGATACGCTGGACATCCTTAAACACATTGACGTAACCCGATGGGTGCGCCTCGCCGGTAAAAAGAGGATGATCGGACTGCCCCAGAAGGATTTTGAGAAGACCAGACGCCGCACCATTCCCCGCCTCGTCAAGGGCAGAACGTCCATCCCGAACGAGATTCAGGCCCTGGTTATCGGCGATACGCTTATCCTGGTAATCGGCTCGATGGAACCCTACGTCGAGCTCGGACTGATGATCAAGGACGCTTCGCCGTTCAAACACACGTTCGTCCTGGGATTCGCCAACGGTCCCTGGCTTGGATACCTGCCGTCACCGCGTGGCTACGCAATCAAAGACCCGGATGCACGGTCAACACATTTCGCACCGAACACTCCGCAAGTCCTGATCAAAGAGAGCCTTAAACTCGTCGGTGAGATGAAACCCAAAAGGAAATGACTGGAACGATTACCCGCCGTCCCGGCCTGCAACTTGGGTAACCTGACGGTCATCCAGCATTTATTACGGGGTTTTTCTTCCGTCCGGTTTTTCCTCGCTTTTCCTTTGTAACTGGTCAAGTTTACCAGCGAGGTCTTTCACCGTCTTGACAAGAATATCCTCCGATGCGCCGGAGATAGACGTCAGACCGGACCAGGGGCCGTCCCCGTAATTGCACCATCCGATGGATTCCATGTATCGGGAGGGGATATAGCCGACGGGCTGGTTGCAGTAGCCCAGGGGCACGACACATCGGCGGGGAAAGGACTTCTTTATTGCCATGCCGATCTCAACCATGGGTTCCCCCGGAATCCCGGCAATAAGGATATGGTCGCCGAGGGTAATAACCTGAATCTCCGCAGGAATGCCCTCAACCGTTTTGTCGCCTTTCTGGTAGGCCTGAAGAAGGCGCTTCAGGCGTTTGATCGGCATCCCGGCCAAGCGTATGCGCTCCTTCTCGTCTGCGATAATTTTTGTAACGATTTTTTTGGCGTTCTCCTCAGCGTCGGCCAGTTCCTTACGGACAAACTCCTGACCCTTTGCTGCAAGCAGCGGTAGTTTGACCGTTGTCGAGGCAATAGCGATGCTTCGGACAGGGACGGTTTTGGCGGCCTTGGCAAGTTTGACCGCCTCGGCGCCGAAGATAGAACCAAAACGGCGGGAATCTTCCACAGTACCGTATCTGAAGTCGGATTTATCCTTGTTCAGGAAGGCAATCTTGATGTCGCCGGCGGTCCCTGTGGCAAAAAGAGCCACACTGCCCGGGTAAGCCCGCTCGAGAGCCTCTCGAAGAAAGAAGGGAAAATCACCGTGGATAGTGCCGCCGCCCAGTGTACTGACCGTGGGGTGAGAGGCGTAACTGGCAAGGAAGGCAATGGGAGTATGTTCAGGTGTGTCAAATCGGATAAGGGTAAGTTCCTGGTCGGCCGGTCCGTCGGGATTGGGGCCCCAGCGGACGCCCCAGTCTCTCTTTTTCCAGCGGTTAATGGAAAGGTTGACCTTTGCCCTGGCATAGCCTGCAAGGGCGGGCTTCTTGCTCCTGTCGGCCATGAAGATGGCGTCAGCACACCTCTTTGCCACGAACATGCGATATTCCCTGGCTCCTTCGCCCCACAGTGGACCTCCTGCGTGGGTGTGGGAGGCGTTTATCATGACGTGGTCGGCGGGGATACCGGTGAGTCGCCTGGTCCGCTTTCTGGTAACTGAAACTATCTCACCCGTACAAAGCATGACGTCCGGGCAGACTATGGCAATCCGCTTTCCCCGGCATTCCAGGACAATTGCGGTGGCGTATAATGGTGTGCCGATGGGAAATATCTTTCCCTTACTGTCGATCTTTACAGGAGGGGTGATGTCCGTCCTGGCCACGCCGATCTTGAGGGCAGATGCCGGACGGGATACCGAGCGGTCATCAGCGGCCAGACCGCCCGCCGGAGTTGCCAACAACACGACGCATGACGCCGCCAACAGCAGACCTGTCGCCTTCAACAATGACATTTTCTATCTCCTTTCTTTTGTAACCTTACGGGATCAGGAATGTTTCGCGTGTCCTGTCCGCTGGAGAGCGGCAAAACATAATTCTGCCGCAAGTATCCTTCTGTCGCCTCGGCTGTGTCAAAGGAAAACCGGATTCCCCCGGCAGCAGGGCGGACATATCCACCCTGTCGGCTCATCGGCGGGATTGATGCGGGCGAAAGATCAGGCGGATGGGGATTTCCGGGAACGGCAGGCGGAGGCGGAGCTGGTTGATGAGGTATCGGCGGTAGGTCGGCTCGAAGGAGTCGGCGTTGTTGACGAAGACGGCTATCGTCGGCGGTGCGGTCGCTATCTGCGTAACGTAGTAAATCTTCGGGAACCTGCCCGTCTGCTTCGATCTTGGCGCATGAGCAGAGATAATCTCCTCGACCACAACGTTCAACTCCGCCGTCTGTACCCGTCTGCGCGCCTGATCGAACAGTTCACCGGCCAGACCGATCGCCTCGCGGACGCCCTCGCCGCCGTCCGCACAGGTAAAGACAATCGGGGCGTAGGAAAGCCCCGGCAGGATGCGCGTCAGGTAAGGCCCGTATTCGTCCCGCGTAACGTCGCCGGGCACGAGGTCCCACTTGTTGACGACGAAGACGGTGGGTTTGTAAAGCCCGCTGATGTAATCGGCCAGTTGTTTTTCGACCTTCCCGACCTGTTCGACCGCGTCGAACATCAGCATCACAACGTCCGCCCGGCGGATGCTCCGCATCGCGCGGTGCCGGCTGTAGAACTCGATGTCGTCGGCGAGTTTGCTTCGCTTGCGGACGCCGGCGGTGTCGATGGCCATGAGCGACCGCCCGTCCATCTCGAACCGCACATCCACGCTGTCGCGCGTCGTGCCGGGGACTTCCGAGACGATAACGCGGTCGGTCCCGGCCAGCGTGTTGATTAAGGTGCTTTTGCCGACGTTTCGCTTCCCGACGATGGCGAGTTTCATTATCGGCTCGTCGGGCGCCTCGGCGGCCGGGCCTACACGCTCGGCAATCGCCTCCAGCAATTCTTCGGTGCCGAGTTGATGAGTGGCCGATATGACCATCGGCTCACCGAATCCAAGAGCGTACAACTCGCCCGTCTCGGTCTGCGCCCTGGGCGAATCGACCTTGTTTGCCACCAGTATGACAGGCCTGTCGGCGTGGCGCAGTCGCTCAGCCACAGCCTTGTCCAGCGGCATTACGCCCTCGCGGGCATCGACAATGAACAATATCAGCGCCGCTGCGGACATGGCGTAGTCAATCTGGCCGGTAATCTCGTCGGTGAGGTCATCGGTGTCTTCGATTCCGTATCCGCCGGTATCGACCAGTTCGACGTATCTTTCCGGGTCGGTTCCGATAGGCAGCGGCGTGCTGATCCGGTCGCGTGTAACGCCCGGCGTTGCATCGACGATTGCGATCCGCCTGCCGGTCAGACAGTTCAGCAGACTGCTCTTGCCGACGTTAGGCCGACCCACAATGGCGACAACAGGTAAACTCATAGGCCATGTT
>DAOVLS010000134.1 GCA_030631125.1 Planctomycetales bacterium | reverse complement strand
CGAGGCCATTGAGATACTCAAGCCGGAATTTACGCAGGCGTATCCCCACGGGGGAAACTATGTTACCGAACTGGCCAAGAGGATATTTCACGCCCCTCCGTTCGAGGGTGCTTTCATGAGGCTGCGGATAGCGTCCGGGCGGCTAAGAAGCGCCCGCTCCGGCGGCATAGCGAACAGCAGGCACAACGACTTCAGAACAGTGCAGTTGAGGGGGAGGCTGGAATATAACAGGGCAGGAGCAATCAAGGTGATGCTGGAGGAAATCCAACTGCCACACAGGACGATAGTTTTCAGCGACGAGGGTGATGGAACTCTTGTGATCGTCCTTTCCGACAATGTCGGGAAATTATCGCTGGAGGTCAAGCAGAGTAAGGACGGAAGTTTTTATGTCAAACACGTTTCCGGCAAGGACGTTTTCACCGGCGAAGAGAATTCTTTCCAGGCCTTCTACGCCAGGCATCGGCGTTACGTCGAAGGCAGGCTTTTTCCGCTGTTGAAGCACGTTGGGATAGGAACGCCGCTGACGCCGTACAGCGCCTCCGAGGTGAAAAAGGCGACTCTGGCGAGGCTTCGCAACCGTCCGACGAGCGAACAGATCGCTCGCGGAAAAAAACTCATCGAGCAACTGAACGACAACTTGTACAAGAAGCGGAAGGAGGCTTCCAAGGCGCTGTCGGCGGATTTTGCCCTGCATCGAGACCTGATCGCCGAGGCGATAAGGCGAAGTTCCGCACCGCCCGAGACGATTTCACGCCTGAAAATGATCGTCAAATCAAAACCTGAACAGAGCCTGATCGAGGAATTCGTAACTGCCCAGGGACTTGTTACGAACGTTGGATACCTGATCGACCTGATCGGCGAGGCGCCGCCGGCCGACCGTGCGATTGTCGCAAAGGCGTTGCAGCAATTGACAAAACAGAAATTCGGACCAGACCCAGGCGCATGGAAGAAATGGTGGTCGCTGAAGCAGGTCAAAGAGTCTTCCGCCGCCGGGTCAAAAAAATCTTCATCGGAGTAAAACGTTATGAGGCGTATGCACAGCGATATTGTTAAAAGAGGACACCGTCGAAGCCCGCACCGGGCATTATTTAAGGCGACCGGTCTGACCGACGCCGACCTTCGCAAGCCTCTCATTGGGATTTGCAGTTCGCATACGGATGTTGTCCCAGGCCACGTGCATCTTGACGCGGTCGTGGATTTCATTAAGGAGAAGTTACGTTTTTTCGGCGCTACGCCGCTGGTCTTTAACACTATCGCCATCTGCGACGGAATAGCGATGGGGCATACCGGCATGAAATATTCGCTTCCCAGCCGGGAACTTATCGCCGACAGCGTCGAGAGCATGTGCATGGCGCACGGCTTCGACGCGATAATCTGCCTGTCGAACTGCGACAAGATCACACCCGGAATGCTCATGGGCGCGTTGCGCGTGAACAGCCCGACGGTCTTTGTAACGGGCGGGCCTATGGAGGCAGGCAGGCTCAATGGCCGGGATGTTGACCTGGTGGACCAGTTCTACGCCGTTGCCGCACGGGAAAAGCGCGAGATAACGTCCTGGGGTCTGAAACAGTTCGAAAACAACACCTGCCCGACCTGCGGTTCCTGCAGCGGGATGTTCACCGCCAACAGTATGAACTGTATGGCTGAAGCCCTCGGTCTGGCGATCCCCGGAAGCGGGACGACTCTGGCGACCAGTCCGGCCAGGATGGTGCTCTACTCACTCGCCGCCGAACGGGCCTACAAAATGGTGAGAAGCTGGATGATCCAGAAGTGCGATAAATCCTGGGCCTGGCTTCCGAGGCAGATCGTAACCCGCGGCGCGATCGCCAACGCGATGACGCTGGATATGGCGATGGGAGGTTCGACCAATACCGTCCTGCACCTGCTGGCGATAGCCAACGAAGCCGGCGTGGAGTTCACACTGGCCGACGTCGAGCGGATAAGCAAGCGGACGCCCAATATCTGCCGGATCGCGCCGTCGGCTACGCCGGAAGGAAAAATGTATCACATGCAGGACCTCCAGCGGGCCGGTGGGGTCTTCACGATCCTCGGCCAACTGGAAGACGACAAACCCGGTATCCTGGATGGCGAATATATGACCGTTACAGGTAGGCCTTTCGGGCGGAATGTCGCCAACTGGTCGTTGCGGGGAAAGAGGCCTTGCGACGACGCCAGAAAGATATACCGCAAGGGTTGGCAGGCAACGGGACGAAGCGTCGCCGCCGTCAAGGCCATGCTGCGAGGCGAAGAACCCGAAGACCTGCCCGTTATAAATGACGGTCCCTTCGACCCTTACGACGTAATCAGGCCGGTGAAAAAGGCCTTTACGAAAAAGGGCGGACTGGCTGTCCTTTACGGCAACATCGCCACGAAAGGCGGCATCGTTAAAATAGCCGGGGTGGAAAAGAAGATGTACAAGTTCACAGGACCGGCCAGGATTTTCGAAAGCCAGGAAGACGCCTGCGAAGGGATTCTGGGCGGAAAGGTCAAGCCCGGCGAGGTGGTCGTCATCCGAAACGAAGGCCCCCGCGGCGGACCCGGAATGCAGGAAATGCTCGCCCCGACCAGTTATATCAAGGGGATGGGTTTGGGCGACAAGTGCGCGCTGATTACCGACGGGCGTTTCAGCGGAGGAACCGCCGGAGCGTGCATAGGACACATCAGCCCCGAAGCCGCCACCGGAGGCGAGATCGGACTGCTGAAAAACGGCGACATCATCGAAATCAACATCCCCGGCGGAAAAATCAACGCGAAAGTGCCCAAGGCCGAGTTCGACCGAAGACGAAAACGCTACAAACCCCGCCCGCCGAAAATAACCTCCGGCGCTCTAGGCCGATACGCCGCCCAGGCAACCAGCGCCGATACCGGCGCAATCCTCGACTGGCCCGGAAGAGCGAAGTCGTAACATTGCTCTGCCTGACCGGCCACGAATGCGGTATAATGTTATTCGTGGGAGTGGAAGTCTATGGACACAGAACTTGCAAGTCGCATTAAAGATGCCGCGAAGATACTCAAGTCGTACGGGGCCAGGGAAGTGTACGTCTTCGGATCGGCTACGACAGATACGCTTCGCCGCCATTCCGATATCGACATGGCGGTTGTCGGGCTTCCTGCAAAAGTGTTTTTCAGAGCGATGGGCGAGGCGTCCGATGTCCTTGGTCGCTCGCTCGATCTTGTCGATCTTGAAAAGCCAAGTGCATTTGTCCGTTATCTCCGGGAATCAAAGGACCTTCGGCATGTTGGATGATCTTCGCAAACGGATAGAAATTCGACTTGAAAGACTTAACGAGCACCTGGATATTTACAGGGATGTTCTCGCTACGATCAGCGAGGAATATTCCCCCACGGGTTTCGAGTTGTCGTCTTTCGCCTTTATGCTGGAGAACTTCTACACGGAGATCGAGGCGATATTCAAACTATGCGCAAAGACGCTCGACGGAGAAATTCCGGATTCGGATTCATGGCATCGTGATCTCCTGACTGCTATGACCGAGAAGACAGAAAATCACCCCGGCGTAATCTCCGAGGAACTGTCTGTCCGCCTGAGGGACCACCTCAATTTCCGGCATTTCTCCCGACATGCCACAGCCGTCGTGCTCGACTGGGAACAGATGTCCCCCCTGGTGCTCACATCCGAAGAAACGTTCAAACGGTTGAAAACCGAACTCGGAGAGTTTCTTGCTTGCTTGGATAATCGCCGGGAAGGACAGTGAAGGTTTAAGCGAAAACCTATGACGGGCACAACCGGAGAAAAGTCCGTCCTGAAAAACACCTCACCGTCAGCCCGCCGGATCACCGTCGCTTCAGTTGCTCTGGCCGTCGCCGTTGTCGCCGGCGCGGCGTGTTTCGCCGCCAACATGGGGACCGACGAGGGTATATGGAACTGCCTGGGGCAGGCGTGGGTCCATTACGACCAGGCGCCCTACCGCGACATTGTGGACGACAAGACACCGGGAATCTTCATCCTCTTCGCAGTCTCCGCAAGGCTCTTCGATGTTAACGTGTGGTTCCCGAGACTGCTGGGATGCCTGGCCGTGTCGGGCGGCTCGGTGGTGGTCTATCGAATCGCCCGCGACCTGCTCGATCACCGGGCAGGTATTTTCGCGATGGTCCTTTTCGGGCTGAGCATGTCGTGGTGGCTTCTGGATGGGCCTTTCGCCGCACAGACCGAGACCTTTATGGTCCTGTTCGTGTCCCTGTCCGCCCTTGCCGTTATTTCGGCGCAGAGGGCGCAGCGGCGGCGGTGGTCCCTGACCGGTATGTTCGCCGCAGGCCTGGCTATGGGGTTTGCAATCAGTTTCAAACAGATAGCCGTCTTCAGCGCCGCCGGACTTTTCCTGTTCTACCTGTGCGTGCGGAAACGAGGCCGATTTCCTGCCGATTCAATCCTCGTCTGCACAGGCATCATCATTGCCGTCGGCGTCAGCCTTATCCCGCTTCTCGCCGGCGGCGTGGGAGTATGGGAATATATTCGAGGCGCCTGGCTGTTATATTTCGGCCCGGTAGCCGTCAGTTACAGTACATCCGCCGCTGATCGGGTTGTGGGCTTCCGCCGCGCCTGGTCGCAGACGGGTATGATTATGTGGGCTCCGCTGTTATGCCTTTTTTTCCTGCAGTATCGGCGCGCCAGGTACGCCTGTATTCCGGTAGTCGGTATCGGGCTGTGGGTCTTGTTCGAATTCGTGGGCGTGAACATTTCGGGAAATTACCACGGGCATCAATTCAAGCAGGTCATCCCGCCCCTGGCCGTTGCGTCGGGAATCGCAATCAGTCTGCTGATCCGTCGATTCGCTCGCAGCGAATCGCAAAGCAGGCTGTCGGCGATATGCGCCTTGGCAGCCGTGGTCGTATTTTTCCTGCCTTATGAGTCGTTCCGCCGGGCGTTGATTTCCGGGCCTCCGAAGGATTATCCCAGGATGCTGGGGACCTGGCTGCGTGACCAAACCGGCCCGGACGATTACGTATTCGTCGCCGGCGACAGCGGTTCGGGATGCACGCAGGTTCTGGCATATTCCCGCAGGCCGGCGGCGAGTAAGTATTTCTTCTGGACCTTTCTGGCGATACCCCAGGCCCGCCGGGTCGTACTGAACGATTTCGCCGCCAGGCGCCCCATGTTCGTATTATGGCACAAGAACAGTTCGTACATACTGCCGCCCTGGCTGGCCGACGAGTTCGAATCAATGACCCGCCAGTCATATCAACGCTTGCCGGACAGGTTCGGATATGCCATCTTAAAGAGGCGAGATGAGGGGAAAGGATAAAGCGGTAACCCGCTGCTTTGGGGTAGGCGACATGAAGGAATTTCTGAACATTCCGTATAGTCGGGATCACACGGACAGGCGGTTGATAGACGTTTTCCTGCCGGCCAACCACGGTAACGGGGCCGGGATTCTGTTCATCCATGGTGGGGGGTGGAGGGGCGGGGACAAAGCGCAGTGGCGCGACGTAGCGGGACATTTCTGCGGTCTTGGTTATGCGTGCGCATCGGCTACGTACCGCTTCGCTCCCGAATGGAAGTTCCCCGCCCAGGTCGAGGACGTTCGCCTGGCGATGCAGTTTTTCAGACAACATACCGGCGAATACAACTTTTCGACCGAGCGCGTTGCTGCTGTAGGCTCCTCGTCAGGGGCACATCTTGTATTGATGTTGGCTACCATCGGGCGGGAGGACGAACTGGGCCTCACTGACGAATTGACCCTTACGGACACTCGTCCGAACGCAGTGGCGGTGTACTGCCCTGTCGTTACCGTGCACCTGTCGAAATTGACCAATCCTGAACTCGCCGGTCTTATCCACCCGTGCTTCATGCCTCAGCCGGAGTCGGCGGCGCCCGACCTCTATCGCCAGGCCTCGATTGAAGACCGAATCACCGGCGCGGAACCACCGATACTCATCATTCACGGCGCAGCCGACGAACTTATCCCCGCTTCGGTGTCAGAGGAATTGTGCGAGAAGGTCAACCGAATGGGCGGCCTGGCAGAAGCCCAGGTACTTCCCGGCGTCGAGCACGGCTATGGGTACGGTACGGAAACCGATGCCCAGAAAACGTCCATCCGGCATATCGAGCGATTCCTGACCCGGAATCTCTGAATTGTCAGGTGGCGAGGGTTGCTTGTAACCCGTGTTTCGGCAATAATCCCCGCGTAAGAATCGGTTTTTTCGGAGATTTATGCGATGCCGATACCTGTACCACCCTGGACAATCTTTCTTATCGCCGTCGGGCTGCTGGTGCTGATTTTCGTGTACAGGATCGCGCGGGCTGTAATGTTTGTCCGCAGGTCGAATCGGTTCGTTCGTCGCCGGGCCGATATCAGCGCGTGGGCACGCGCCAAAGGCCTGGATTTCAACGCGGCGCCGGACGCCGGTATGGCCGACTACTTCAGCAACTTCAAATGCCTCCATCGCGGGCAAAATCGATGTTCATACAACAGGATGGAGGGCGAATGGGGCGGCCTGCCGATCAAGGCCTTCGATTATCACTATACCATCGGTGTGGACGAGCATCGTATCGATTACGAATTTTCAGCCGTCAT
>DAOVLS010000400.1 GCA_030631125.1 Planctomycetales bacterium | reverse complement strand
GGCCGAGCAGGTTCGTTCGGGGCAGTTGCCGCTATGGAGCGACGCCGAGGCAGGGGGTGTGGCGCTGTTCGCCGACCCGCAGAGCGGAACGTTTTTCCCGCCTAACTGGATGTTCGGTTTCCTCCCGTCCCGACTTGCTTACAGCCTGTGCATCTTCCTCGCTTTTGCGATGGCCGGCGGCGGGGCGTATCTGTATTTCAGGCGCATCGGTCTGGCCTTGTCGGCGGCGGTGTTCGGGGCGGTGGTGTTTGAGTTCTGCGGCTTCATGGTGGGCCATCGCGTACACCTGGGGTTAATCCAGACAGCGGCGTTCCTTCCGTGGGGGCTTTGGGCCATTGAGAACCTTCGTAACAATGCGCACAGGTTGAAAACCTGTGCCACCATGGCGCCGATATTCGCGTTGACGCTGGCGGCGGGACATTGGCCTACGGCTATAAATCTGGTTGTGGTCTGGTTCGTCTATCTGCTGGTCCGAGGTCGGCCAATCGGTCGGGCGTTGGCGTCGGCGGCAGCGTCGGCGGTTATCGGTTCAGCCGTTCTCGCCCCGCAGATAATCGCAACGGCTTCATATATCCAGCAGACCGTCCGCTCGGGCGTCCCTTACGTCGTCGCCGGTGAAAACTCCTTTTTCCCGTTGGCCGGCGTGTTGGCGTTTTTCCCGTTTATTATGGGAAATCGGACGCCGAATTTCTTCGGCCAGACCTGGTGGGGGCCTTGGCACCAGTGCGAGATGCTCGGATACGTCGGACTTGTAACGCTGACGCTGGCGTTCGGGACGATTTGGAAACTGTACAAGAAGAAAAAGATATCCACGGACAGCATTCCGTGGGTTTCGGACGATATTCGGAAATTTGTTCGTTTGTGGACGTGGATTCTCATCGGTGCGGGCGTCTGGGCGCTGGGGTATTACCTGCCGACGTATTGGCTGATTCACATGATACCGATTTTCGGTTCGGTTCGCTGCCCGGCCAGGATGCTGCTTGTGATTGACCTGGGGTTGGCGACCCTGGCGGCGATCGGGATTGATGCACTTATAAAAGCCCCGTCAGCCGATTTTGGCAGGACGCTCCGTCGGTCGGCGGCACGATTTCTGCCGGTGTGCATGTTCGGCTCGCTTGCGGTCCTGGCGCTGGTGATGACTTGCGACGGCAGATTATTCAACGTCGGTCAGTTCCTGACCATCCCGCCCGGCGCAGAGGCCTTTGACATAATCGCTGCGGCGTTGAATCCGCTTTCGGCGGCGGTTTATATCCCACTGGCGGTGGCAGCGGTTACCATCGTCGTAGTGTGGTGGTTTGTTCGTTCGACTTCTCTCACGACAGGCCGTTCGCCTCGCAAACGGGTCTGGGCGCTGACGGCATTGGTCGTGATAGACTTGTTCTTCATCGCCCGTTTTGTGGATGTGCCGGCGGGCGGGCAACCGTGTCCCGACCCGCAGCGGTCCCCGGCGGCGGAGTGGCTGAAGGAAAAAGCGCCGGACGAACCGTTCCGCGTCTGGGGCCTGTCGCGGTCGTATCATCATCGACCGGCCGAACTGCTCCTGCCCAAGACGTGCGCAGCCATGGGGTTTGAGACGATTTCCTATTACGGCCCGTTCCAGCCGGCGGAACACCCGCTTCTGTTCGGTTTCCGGTCATGGGGCGAAAACTACGAATGGGCCTGGCTGATTCGCCGAAATCACCTCGTCAGCCTGTATAACGTTCGATACATCCTGGCGGCCGATCCTGAATTCCGCCGGGTAATCGAATCGGTGCGTATCCCGGCCGGGCCGACTCCGCCGGACGGGCCTGACCTGCTGAAGGAAAACTGGACTGAATCAGAGAACGTCGAGTTTCAGGCCGGTCGGGTGTTGATGTTCCGCTCGACGTCGTTTTACTCATCGGCGGCGGTGGCGGCGCAGGATGTCGTGTTGGAGGCGGGTAAGGTTTATCGCATCGCCCTGGACGCCCGCGCGCCGGAAGGGGCCGGCAATTGCATAACGGCTGAATATCTGGCCTGTTCGGACGACCAGGCCGGGTACTCGGTTAATCCGGCCATGCTGCGAATCGACATCGAGCGGCTGACTGCCCGCTGGCGACACTTTGAGTGGGCATTTCGCACACCGGACAGTGCGGCTGTGAGTAAAGGGACCTTTCGTATCAAGACACACAGCGATTTGCCCATCGAGGTCCGTAACGTTTCACTTTGCCGGTCGAGTTGGTCTGTGCCGATAAACCTGTCTAACCGGCTCAAATCGGGCGATGCCGTCTATACCGACCGCACGCCCAAGGGTTTGCCGCCGGTGGGGGGTAAATACCGCGTTCACATTTATGAGAACCTGCTCTGTCTGCCGAGGCGGCCTGCCTTCGAGAAAAAGTTTTTATCCGACTACAACGAGCAGGCCATTGAGGCATTGCGATGGGAAGCGGAAAAATTCGACCTGATACGAAAGAACGGTCCGTAGCGAGAGGACGTATAAAATAAAATAACAGGACGAAGGATTTTTCGTCGGAGAAGGCAAGGAGAACATCGACGATGAAACAGATGCGAATTTTTTTGCCTCTGGCGTATGTGGCCTTGATTGTGGTGCTGGCGGCTGTGTTTGGACCGAGGCTGGCTGAGCACATAGCGTACGCTGCGAACAAGGGCGCCAATGCCGCCGACCGCGAAGCACTGGCCGAATTAAGCGAGCGCGATCAACTCAGCAGGTTGTTCCGTGCGGTTGCCAAGGCGGTCAAACCGGCCGTGGTGGAGGTGCGGGTCAAAAAGAGGGTTTCCGTGCCGCGGATGCCCGATTTCTTCGACCACTTTTCCAGAGATGACTCCTTCGGTTCACGCCCCCGGCGTCCTCGCCCCAGTCAGCCTCAACGCCGGCGCTACTACCTCCAGCGAGGCCTGGGAAGCGGCGTTATCGTCGATGCCGAAAACGGATACATTTTGACGAACCATCACGTCGTCGTCGGTGCCGACGAGGTGGAGATCGTCCTTGCC
>DAOVLS010000129.1 GCA_030631125.1 Planctomycetales bacterium | reverse complement strand
TTTTCACGATCCTTTTTTCTTCGGCGGATTTCTCCGCCGCCAGGGCAATGGCGACCGCCATTCTACCGATTTGGCCCGAAGCCTCAGGCTGGAACCCCTCCCTCACACACTGGGCGAACCTCATCAAAATCCCATGACCACCCTCTCCATTGTAAGGGTCGGGGATGTTTCCATCCGTCTCTATCCGATACAGAGTCCTGTTCCTGTTGTGCGGATACCTCACTTCGATATTCCTGCCAAGGTCGAACCCCTCGGTTCGCATCATACCCTTATCGCCCATTACTCCGATTTCCCTCATGTGCATCCCCACGCCGCTTTCATAGAGATGGGCCAACCCGGCAAACATACATATTCCCAACATGGCCCTTGCCCCATTTTCGTAGTCGATTGTTACCCAGGCGTTATCGAGCACATTGCTCTTGATGCCGAACGGTTCCCGGATTACGTCCCTTCCGCCGCTGGTAAAGACCTGAAGCGGCTCCGAATCCGCAAACCAGTTGAAAATATCGAAATGATGGCAGTTCTTGTCCATCAGCAACCCGCCCGACTTGCTTTTGTCAAACGCCCATAACATCGTTTCGGGAAAAGGATTTCTGAACTCGTTCAGCCATAGCATTACAGGCCTGCCAATTTCTCCGGCCTCAATCATGTCCTTCATCTTGTTGAGATGTGCATGGTAGCGCATCTGCTGGCCTATCATGAGGGCTTTGCTCGCCTTCTTTGAGGCGTCCATCATCTCGTTGCAATGTTCAACCGTCAGGGCCATCGGCTTTTCGCAATAGACCGCTTTGCCCGCGTCAAATGCATCGACGACAATATCTCTGTGGGTGAACTGGGGCGTGATTACAAAAACCGCCTCTATGTCGTCTATCTGCAGGACTTTTTTATAGTCTTTGTAGAGTTGCACACCTTGAAGTTCGGAATTGCCCTTTGCTTCTTTCAGGGCTTCATCGTTTATGTCGGCAATTGCCGTTATCTGGTAACTGCCATTGGCCCGTATGTCTGGGACTATACCCCTGGCCCTGAATCCGTATCCGATAATCCCAATCTTGATTTTCTCTGACTCAGGCATCAGGAATCCTTTCACAGGAGGCGGAATATTACCATAAGACGGCGTGTGAAACGCGTTATTTATTACCCTCGGCGAGCCTGGCCGCCTCGGCGTACATCCCTCCGGCGTGGTAGCCCACCTTCCAGATGAAACCTTTGTGGTCCCATTTGTCGGGTAAAGGCCCGCGCGGATCGTAGAAGGTGAACCATCCGCCGTATTTTTCGTCGATGAAGTGCCGCCTGACGAACGCCAATGATTTGGCGAACGGCTCCCACAGATCATCCCGGCCTCGAACGGTTCCATAGTGCATCAGTGTCCGCAGCAGTTCGCACTGGGCCCACCAGTACATTCCTTCGGGCCTCAGGCAGGACCGCCCGTCATAATCGGCGTCGGGAAAGACCCCGCCCGTGTCGCGGTCAAAGCCGTGCCTCATACCGTAATCCAAAAGGCGTTCGCCGATTTCCAGATACTTCTGCGGAAAACCCATCTCCACCGCCCGGCTGAGAAAAAAGGACCACTCGATCTGGTGGCCCAGGTCAATATATCCGTCCTTGTCGGCCGGCATCGGCTTCCAGTCCCTGTCGTAATACTCCGGCAGATAGCCGCCATCCCGGTTGAATAGCCTGGTGAAAATGAAATCGCCCAATTCGCAGGCGTCGTCGAAGACCGACTGCGAGCCGGTCGTCTCGTACAGCGCCAGCAGGGCCTCAAAGAGGTGCATCATCGGGTTTTGCGAGTTGGCGCCGCGGACCTTGCTGAAATCACGATTAGCGCCCGGTTTGATGCCGCCGTCGGAGTAACGAAGGCGCTTTTTCATGTCCTCCCAGCAGGAAATCGCAGCCTCGGTGAAGCGCTCCTCGCCCGTAACTCTGCCGGCGTGCGCCAGGCCGAAGATGACACACACATAGCCGTAACTGCTCTTGCGTTCGTCCGGCAGCGGTTCGCCGGCGGGCGAAACAGACCAGGACCACCCGCCGCATTCAGTATCGCGAAAATGTTTGAGCAGAAAATCAGCGCCTTTCATGACGGCTTCAAGACAAGACTCATCGCCGGTAACATCGTATCCGGTCGCAAAGACAAACAGCGGCCTGGACTGCGAGACCAGTGTCGCGAACTGCTTTTCCAACGGTCGCCACCGGCGGTCCAGACCGATCCGAAAAAAACCGTTCTCCATTGGCATAGCCTTGAGCCAATGGGCCAGATTGTCCTCGACGAAACTCCGCCGGAACCATTCTGTGTCGATGTGCTTATCGTTCATCTCGATTCGGCTCCTTGTTAGTCGTAGCATGGGCGTCCCGCCCATGTTCGTGGCGTGAAACATGGCCGAGACGGCCATGCCACGAGACTGTCAGATCATCAAATCGCCCCCGTTTATGTCGAGGGACGCCCCGGTGATATAAGCGGCCCTGTCGGAGGCGAGGAAGGCGATAAGTTCGGCCACTTCCTCAGGCCGACCCAATCGTCGGATTGGGAAACTTTCGATGTATGCGGCGAGACGTTCATCGCTGATGGTTGACCGGACCATTTCCGTATCGATCAGTCCGGGGCAGACGGCGTTGACGGTTATTCCGTCGGCGGCGACCTCTTTGGCCAGGTGGCGGGTGAAGCCGAGGATACCGGCCTTGGCGGCGGTGTAGTGCGCTCCGCCGACGGTGCTGATATTCTTGCCGGCAGTGGATGAGAGGTTGACGATCCGCCCCCATCCGCCGGCCCGCATCGACGCAAGCACAGCCTGGCAGCAGAGGAAGGTCCCCTTCATATTGACCGCGATAACCTGGTCCCACTCATCCTCGGAAATGTCCGCAACAGGGGTCGGATGCAGGATGCCGGCGTTATTTACAAGGATGTGCACAGCCCCGAATTGCTTGATGGCCTCTTCGACCATCCGCCGGACGTCGGCTGCGTTGATTACGCTGCCCTGGACGGCGACGGCCTCTGCGCCGGCTGCGCGGAGTTCATCGGCCTTTCGCTCTGCCGCCTCGCCGTTCAAATCGTTGACGACTACCCGCGCACCGCGTCCAGCCAGGGTCTTGGCGACAGCACCGCCGATTCCCTGCCCCCCGCCGGTTACAATGGCGGTTCGACCTTCAAGATTTCCTTTTTCAGGCATTTTCACGTCTCTTTCATATTCTGGTCCGGCTTTTCCGGCACTGCTCCGGCGGAGACCTTCGTTCGTCCCCAGCCCGGCAAATGGAAATAGGGGGAACACCCACACATATTGCTCATGAACGCAGCCATAGTACATCAAGGTCTCCCTCATACTTGACGATCTTTTTCACCCGCTGATATTCACCTTCGAACGACACTATTTCAGTAACTTCAAATATTTCATCAAGGGACGAATACGGATTATGGTCCACAACGTACCTGGTTACATACCATTGTTTCCCCTTCTGTCGTATTACAGGTTTGTGCCAACCAACTTTACTCAGTATTTTCGGGTCAATTTTCCCACAACCCACACCCATTTCTCCGGGGCCGGGAACCTCCCACCCAAGCCGATCTCTAAAGCAAGTCTCATGAGCAATGAGGCCGGTTAGTAACCTAACAAACGAAAGTGCCTTTTTAGCCGAGTCTATCTCTACATAGGGCTCAAGATCTTCCAAACGCTGCACTGTTGCTTCCAGTTTCCCATCGAAAACTACAACGATTTGTGATCCTTGTGGCACACTCGCCCTACCAGCCGGACTTACGCGAACGCGCAGTTCATGCGCTCGGCTTAACATGAAATCAGTCTCTATTGGGTCCACTTTGTAAGCGGGAACACCGATGTCACTCTCTATTTGTTGGCGCAGAGAGTTCTCGTGGCAGATACAACCTTGGAGCCACATGATACAAATTATGTAGCACCACACGCCTAGCTTTGGTTTCATCAGTAGTCTCCTTCAATTCCGGGGACACAATACTATTATCAGGAGTTGCCAGACCCTATGCTACCGGCACAGTACCGATTGCGTCAAGATTCCCCGCCCGGAATCAGCCGATAGAACCGCCATGCGGCTTGACGATCACTTCAGCGGACCAGCGGCGGCTGGGGACTTTGCGCCGGGCTTGACATTGAGAACTTCTTTGCCGGCGATGCTTACCTTGCCAGGCCCACGAATAAAGGCGAATTTCTCCTTACCGACAAGCCGGACCATCGCCAACCGCCCCGTCGTGGTAATACCGCCCCAGGAGGCCGACTTGGCCTGCGAAAAGATTACCACATCCTCGACGCCGTCAAATTTCACACGCAGCGCGAAAAATCCCTCGCCCTGATGAGTCTCGACCTTAGGCTTTTCCTGCCCTTCTTTAGTCGGGAACAGCAGCGTCAGGTAATCTACCTTCGTCCCGGACCGTCGGCAGAGGAAGTAGGCGTGATCGACGTGCCCTTCCCTCGTCTCGCCCGGCGGCGGGGGCTTAAGCATTCGACGCTTGTCAACTTTACGCTGCATCTTCACCGGCGCGGCGAAACGTACGAGAAGCCCCGCTTTTCCGTTCGTCCAGGAAATTTTATTATCCCCGACCTTCGCCTCCGTGCCCGGCGAGTGGATGAGCCAATCGCAGTTAACGCTCTTTTCGGCCTCCACCGTGTCGGCAATGACGAAGTAGCGATGCGCAGGGAACAGCACCCGGCGGGTTATCGCAGCGTCGCCGTATTTCATGTTTATTTCCGTATAGTCCGCCAATTGACCGGTCAGGCCTGCGCCGACACTGGCGTAGGTCTTGTGTCGGATCGGACCTTTGCCGTTAACGAGGATCAGGTTGTGGCCGAGGGGCTTGCGGTAAAGCCTGCTCCATGCACTATTTCCCCATCCGCCGTATCCGCAGTCGATTGCCAGGTCCCTTCCGAAGCCATCGATAAGAAACGAGCCGGTGTCGGCCTGAGCGTGCGGTTCCACACCGGTGTAGTGCTTCGCCTGGAGCAGCATATAAACAGCCGACGGTTCCCACCCGGAGCGGAAAACCTGGTAATGATACTTCGGACCGATGAGGCTGCAGACCTTCGGAGGCGACGCCTTCGGCTCGACGATAAAGTTTCCGAACATCTCCGCCAGGTCGTTTGACAGCCATCCCGGACCATATTCCTGGTACATCTCTCCCTTCCCGGTGCGCCAGTTCCAGCGGAACAGGGCTGGGGCGTACAATTTGCTTCGGGAGTTCACCAGAAACCATAGCCTGGAGTATCCACCGTCGCCGTCACCGATGTTAGGCCCGGAACCCCATGGTCGGCGGATAAGAACTATCTGACGCATACACCCATAAACAAGCGGAGCGAGCGGATGGTCCTTCCCGGAAAAGACGCGATAGGTGTTCAGGTAAGGCAACAGCAGTTCGAACGTGTAACCCGCATAGATCGGCCCTTCAGTGTAGGAAAAGTCGCTCGGAGCAATCAGTTTTTTGTCAACCAGGAGTCTCCTGATATTCCAATCGGCCTTTGCCAACCACTCGGCGGGCGTGCGTTTCGGGAGGTCGGAATAGAGCTTAATGTCGTCGAGATACCAGTCGGCGTTACAGTGACCCTCGCCCTGGACGAAAGTAAGGTAGCATTTCGACAGGTCGGCCTCGGCCGATTCGGGTATGCGGAACGTCGCGCAGTATTTGGTCCACCGACCGGCCTCGATAATTGGCTGGGCGATCCTGGGGTTGTATTTACCGGCGATGAGACTGACGGGCAGGTGTCCCGCCTTTTCGCCCTTTACCCAGAACGTCAGTGCATAGTCTTTCCCTGCCTCCAGTTTCGGCAGGTGCGGGCTTTGAAATCCGCTCCAGGCACTGCCCGACCAGTAATGCAGCGAACATTTTCCGCTGTGGTGCTCGGCGCGTGTCAGGCCGAATTTTTCCCCGGTCTGGCTCGTCGGTTTCCAACCTGTAGCACCCTTCTCGAAACCGGTGTGGAAAATGACCTTCGGCTGTTCGCCTTTGAGCTTGTAGTCGGCAAGGACCATCCCAGCCACGCCCAGGCTCGAAACCGCCCGCAGTTCGTGATTGGACGGGTTTCCGATCTGGTCGAAAAGGTGGTAGAACTTGTTGGTTTTTTCGTAGAGCGCGTCGCGGATGCGGGCGTCTTGTTCTTTAGTCAGTGCGCCGATTCCCTTCATCAGGTCGTATCCGCGAAGGATCATCATGAAATCCCGTGTGGCGTCGAGGCCCCAGTCGATTCCTCCGCCACCCCATTTGCTCCACCGCTCGTCGGCGACGCCGATGAGCGCCTTGGCGGCGCTGTCGCGGTACTTCTGTTCGTCGGTAGCAATAAAAAGGAGCGCCGAAAACGCCGACGAAATACCGCCTTCCCATCCCGCACCGTTTTGGAGTTTCTCCCGCCAGAGTTTGTAAGGCTGCTTGTCCGAGCGGAGTCGCGCCTTCAGACCGGCCAGTTCCCCGCGTGAGCAAATGATGCAGGGATGCCGCTCCTTCTTCTGTACCCCAGCCGGGCCGCGCCGGGGCTGCGCCGAGAGACTGCACGCACTCACCGCCAGTACAACCACAACCGCCAAACCAGCCGACATACCGGTAACTTTTGTTTGAGCCATTTATTTGCTCCTGTCGGCAAGTGTATCACGGGCGGAACAGTCATTCAGCCGTAATTATGGGGACAGATACGAATGGCACTGAAATAGCGTTAACTTACTCTAATTGAATGAGTTATAAAAATTGCCTC